>NZ_CP012719.1:0-20000 GCF_001697145.1 Streptococcus anginosus
TTATTTTTATTCTTTCAAGTCACAGAGTTATCCACTCTTATTTTATAAGAAAACCTTAATAAATCACAGAAAAAATGCCTTATTCACAATCTGTGGAAAACTTCAAAGAACAATGTGAATTTATTTCCACAGATTGTGGAAAACTTTTGCATTTTATGTTAAAATAACTTCTATGGATAATTAAATATAACGAAGATTTATTAGCAAGGAAGGAGGTTTCTTATGTCACAAGAAGCTAATTTTTGGGCGCGTGTTTTAGAATTGGCTCAAAAACAAATCAAAAAAAATACATATGATTATTTTGTTTCAGGAGCTCGGTTAATGAAAGTTGAAAATTTTCAAGCTACTGTACTTCTTGACAGTCCTGTCAAACAATTATTTTGGGATCAAAATTTAGCAGATGTCATCATTACTGCAGGTTTTGAAATTTATAATGACCAAATTACCGTACACTATATCTTTCAAGAGGAAAATGATGAAGTTACTCAATCAACAAATACAAATCATTCAGTAGTTAAACCAAGCCTTCCTCCCATTGAAACCGGGTTAAAAGCAAAATATACATTTGATAATTTTGTTCAAGGCGATGGAAATGTTTGGGCTCTATCGGCGGCACTCGCTGTTTCTGAAAATTTAGCAACAACTTATAATCCATTGTTTATCTATGGTGGACCAGGATTAGGAAAAACCCATTTACTAAATGCAATTGGAAATCAAATTTTAGAAAATATTCCTGATGCTAGAGTGAAATACATTCCTGCTGAGACTTTTATCAACGACTTTTTAGAACATCTTCGATTAGGGGAAATGGAAAGCTTTAAGAGAACTTATCGAAGCCTCGATCTTTTATTGATTGATGACATTCAGTCTTTAGGTGGAAAGAAAGTTTCTACTCAAGAAGAATTTTTCAATACTTTTAATGCTTTACATGGAGACAATAAACAAATTGTACTAACAAGTGACCGAAGTCCTGATCATCTGGATAATCTTGAAGAACGTTTAGTCACGCGCTTCAAATGGGGATTAACTCAAAACATTACTCCACCTGATTTTGAAACAAGAATCGCCATTTTACGTAATAAGATAGAAGATTTAGATTACATCTTTCCAAATGATACCTTAGAATATCTAGCAGGTCAATTTGATTCAAATGTGCGAGATTTAGAAGGTGCTCTAAATGATATTTCTCTTATGGCTAGAGTAAAAAATCTGAAAGAAATTACAATTGACGCTGCTGCTGAAGCTATTCGAGCTCGAAAACAAGATGCAAGTCAAATTTTAGTTATTCCAATTGATAAAATCCAAACAGAAGTTGGAAATTTCTATGGAGTTAGCGTTAAAGAAATGAAAGGAAGTCGTCGGGTTCAAAATATTGTCCTTGCTAGACAAGTAGCTATGTATTTGGCCCGTGAATTAACCGATAACAGTCTTCCAAAAATTGGAAGAGAATTTGGCGGTAAAGATCATACAACGGTCATACATGCTCATGGGAAAATAAAAACAATGCTAGAAATGGATGATAATCTTCGATTAGAAATAGAAAACATAAAAAATAAAATCAGATAACTGTGGATAATTGCAGAAAAAATGTTAAAGTTATTCACAATTTATAAACAGGTCTGTTTTTGTGTTCTATCGCTGATTAGGAAACTTTCCCACAAGTTTCACACAAACTACTATTACTATTAACTTAATAATCATAAAATAATAAAAGGAGTGTCTATGATTAACTTTTCAATCAATAAAAATTTATTTTTACAAGCTTTAAATACAACCAAACGCGCTATTAGTCTTAAAAATGCTATTCCAATTCTTTCTACAGTAAAAATTGATGTTACAAATGAAGGAATTACATTAATTGGTTCAAATGGACAAATTTCTATTGAAAATTTTATTTCAATTAAAAATGAAAATGCAGGGCTTTTAGTGACCTCTTCAGGCTCCATTTTACTTGAAGCAACTTTTTTCATCAATGTTGTATCAAGTCTTCCTGATGTTACACTTGATTTTAAAGAAATTGAGCAAAAGCAAATTGTTTTAACTAGTGGCAAATCAGAAATTACCTTAAAAGGAAAAGATGCAGATCAATACCCTCGTATTCAAGAAATTTCAGCAAGTAATCCTTTGGTGCTTGAAACAAGTGTTCTTAAAAATATTATTAACGAGACAGCTTTTGCAGCTAGTACACAAGAAAGTCGCCCGATTTTAACGGGGGTTCATTTTGTTTTAACAGAAAATAAAAATTTAAAGACGGTTGCAACAGACTCTCATCGGATGAGTCAAAAGAAGATTGTTTTAGAAAAAAATGGGGATAATTTTGATGTTGTTATTCCTAGTCGTTCTCTACGAGAATTTTCAGCCGTTTTTACGGATGATATTGAAACAGTAGAGATTTACTTCACAAATAATCAATTACTCTTTAGAAGTGAAAATATTAGCTTCTACACTCGGCTGTTAGAGGGAAATTATCCTGATACCGACCGTTTAATTCCAACAGAATTTACTAGTATTGTAACATTTGATAAAAATAACCTTCGTTATGCAATGGAACGCGCACGCCTTCTTTCAAATGCAACTCAAAATGGAACAGTTAAATTAGAAATTATAAATGGTGTAGTTAGTGCACATGTGAACTCTCCTGAAGTTGGCCGTGTAAATGAAGAAATTGATACTGAAAGTATATCAGGTCAAAATTTAACCATTAGTTTTAATCCAACGTATTTAATTGATTCATTGAAAGCTATTAATAGTGAAAAAGTTACAATCAGCTTTATTTCAGCTGTACGTCCATTTACTTTAGTTCCAAATGAAGATACAGAGAACTTTATTCAATTGATTACACCAGTGAGAACAAACTAATGTATGATGTAGGAAATTTTGTTGAAATGAAAAAACCACATGCTTGTACGATTAAATCTACAGGCAAAAAAGCAAATTGTTGGGAAATTATTCGAGTGGGTGCAGATATTAAAATTCGCTGTACAAATTGCCAACATATCGTAATGATGAGCCGATATGATTTTGAACGAAAACTAAAAAAAGTGCTAGGAAATTGATTTCTTAGCACTTTTTCATGATCTTATTTTAATTTTTCAAATTTACCGTCTGTAATTTCTTTAAAACCTTTACTTGTTAAGAGTTCTTTACTAGCTTTCATACTAATTTTTTTAGATTTTCTCGTATTCTTATCTGTATACATTCCAGGTAAGGTTGCTAATTTATCGAAGTCTACTTTATTAAAGTTAATTTCTACAATTTCCTTAACTCCCTTTTCTTCATAAGTGACTTTTTCTTTAATTCCCTCAATATTTTGATACATTTGAGAAGCTTTATCAATTTTGTCTTTAACATCTTCTTTTTTAGTAGCCCCTAAAGCTTTGTAAGACCAAAATGAATTAGTAGTTTGTTTTGTGACAATATCTCCTTTATAATAATAGGTTAAACGTAAGTCGTATTGCAAATTTTGATCAATTCTTTGAAATGATATCTTTTTTTCCTGAGACCCGCATGCAATGAGAGTGATGAGTGAAAAAACTGCAACAAAACCGACCAATAATGGTTTCAAATATCTTTTTTTCATAGTATTACCTCCTATACCTTAATAAAATTATAATATTTTTATAAGGAAAAAACAACATTTTACAAAAATGATTAAGTTATAAGTCAAATAGTGGTAAATATGATATAATGGTTTATTGAATTGAAAAGATGAAAGGAAGAGCGAAATGGCTTTAACAGCAGGAATTGTGGGATTGCCTAATGTTGGAAAATCCACTTTATTTAATGCAATTACAAAAGCAGGAGCAGAGGCAGCTAACTACCCCTTTGCGACGATTGACCCTAATGTTGGACGGGTAGAAGTTCCAGATGCTCGTTTGGATAAATTAACAGAGCTTATCAAACCACAGAAAAAAGTGCCAACAACTTTTGAGTTTACAGATATTGCAGGGATTGTAAAAGGAGCTTCAAAAGGAGAAGGTCTTGGAAATAAATTTTTGGCTAACATTCGTGAAGTTGATGCCATTGTTCATGTGGTTCGGGCTTTTGATGATGAAAATGTTATGCGGGAACAAGGACGTGAGTCAAGTTTTGTTGACCCAATGGCTGATATTGAAACAATTAATCTTGAGTTGATTTTAGCAGATTTAGAAAGTATCAATAAACGCTACACACGTGTAGAAAAAGTTGCTCGAACGCAAAAAGACAAAGATTCAGTAGCTGAGTTTCATGTTTTGCAAAAAATCAAACCAGTTTTAGAAAATGGTTTATCAGCTCGTACCATTGAATTTGATGAGGAAGAACAAAAGATTGTCAAAAAATTATTTTTATTGACTACAAAACCAGTGCTTTATGTTGCGAATGTTGGTGAAGACGAGGTAGCAGATCCGGATAATATTGAGTATGTTCAACAAATTCGCGAGTTTGCAGCAACTGAAAATGCAGAGGTAGTGGTTATATCTGCGCGTGCTGAAGAAGAAATTTCTGAGCTAGATGATGAAGATAAAGCTGAATTTCTTGAAGCAATGGGCTTGAACGAATCTGGGGTTGACAAATTAACCAGAGCAGCTTATCATTTATTAGGACTTGGAACTTATTTTACAGCAGGAGAAAAAGAAGTTCGAGCTTGGACATTTAAACGTGGCATGAAAGCACCACAAGCAGCTGGCATTATTCACTCAGACTTTGAGAAAGGCTTCATTCGTGCTGTAACTATGTCTTATGATGATTTAGTGAAATATGGAAGTGAAAAAGCAGTCAAAGAAGCAGGACGACTGCGTGAAGAAGGAAAAGAATATATCGTTCAAGATGGCGATATTATGGAATTTAGATTTAATGTGTAAAGCATTGTAAACTAAATATAAACGAGGTTGGAAAAACTTTTCCAGCCCTTTTGGTCTTTTTAGAGGTAAAAAATGGTAAAGATGATTGTAGGTTTGGGAAATCCTGGAGAAAAATATTTTGAAACAAGACATAATGTCGGATTTATGCTAATTGACAAAATGTGTAAAGAACAAAATTTAAAGTTTACAACTGATAAAATTTTTCAAGCAGAAATAGCTTCTACATTTTTTTATGGTGAGAAAGTGTATTTTGTCAAACCAACGACCTTTATGAATGAGAGTGGAAAGGCCGTTCATGCTCTTTTATCTTATTATGGTCTAGATATTGAAGATTTAGTGGTTATCTATGATGACTTAGATATGGAAGTAGGAAAAATACGACTTAGAGCAAAAGGATCAGCTGGTGGTCACAATGGCATCAAATCAATTATAAAACATATAGGAACCCAAGAATTTAAACGAATTAAAATTGGTATTGGTCGTCCCGAAAATAATATAACCATTATTCACCATGTGTTAGGAAAATTTTCAAAAGGAGACTATGCTATAATTTTAAATATACTTGACAAAGTTGACAGTGCTGTAAATTATTATTTACAGTCTAATAATTTTGAACAAACAATGCAACAGTACAATGGATAAAAAGATGGATATTATTGAATTATTTAATCAAAATAAACAGATAGCTGATTGGCAAAGAAATCTAAGTAAATCAACTCGGCAGTTATTAATGGGTTTGTCATCTTCAACTAAGGCTGTTACAATGGCCTCTTGTGTAGAGGAGAATCACAAAATTTTGATTTTAACGTCTACTTATAGTGAAGCAGAAAGACTTTCTAGTGACTTGATTGAATTGTTGGGAGAGGAAAAAGTATATACATTTCTTGCAGATGATACTCCGTTAGCTGAGTTTGTCTTTTCTTCTCAAGAAAAGATTTTTTCTCGTTTAGAAGCTTTAGATTTTTTATTAGATTCTCAACAATCGGGATTTTTGATAGTTAATGTGGCAGCTAGTCAACTATTTTTACCCGATCCTGTTAATTTCAATTCAGCTTATATTGATCTAAAAATAGGGCAAGAATATGAATTAAAAGATTTGATTCATCAATTGTCAAATTCGGGTTATAAGCAAGTATCACAAGTGTTTAATCAAGGGGAATTCAGTCTTCGTGGTGATATTTTAGATATTTTCGAGCGCTCTAGTCAAATACCTTTTCGGGTTGAATTTTTTGGTGATGAAGTTGATGGTATTCGTCTATTTAATCCTGAAAATCAAATTTCTATTCAAAATGTAGAACATGTGCATATTCATCCTGCTACAGATATCATATTTACTAAAGCAGATTATAAAAGTGCACAGAAAAAAATAGAAAATCTTATAGAAAAAACTGTAGATTCAGCTTCAAAATCTTATTTAGAGGAGATTTTAGCTAGTACAAAAGAACAAATTCAACATACTGATATTAGAAAATTATTGTCTTATTTTTATCAAAATGAATGGACAATTCTTGATTATCTTCCAAAACATAGCCCAATTTTCTTTGATGATTTTCAAAAAATTATGAATAGACATGCTCAGTTTCAATTAGAAGTAGCAAATTTATTGACAGAAGATTTACAAACTAGTAAATCAGTTGAAAATCAATCTTATTTTGCAGATACATATTTAATATTTAGAAAGTATAAACCAGCTACCTTCTTTTCAAATTTTCATAAAGGACTGGGAAATTTAAAATTTGATTCTCTTTATCAGTTCAATCAGTATCCTATGCAGGAATTTTTTAGTCAATTTCAGCTTTTGAAAGAAGAAATTAGTCGATATAAAAAATCTAACTACACAGTTATTATACAATCAAATTCTTTATTGACTTTACAAAGTTTACATAAAAGTTTACAAGAATATGAAATTCCACTTGATTATGTTAATGATACTAAAATTCATAAACATGCTGTTCAATTAGTAGAAGGACGTTTAATTCAAGGATTTAATTTTGTAGACGAAAAAATTGTTTTAATCACTGAATATGATATTCTGCAAAAAAAAGTAAAACGAAAAGTTCGCAGGCAAAGTATTTCTAATGCTGAACGTTTGAAAAATTATAATGAGCTGGAAAAAGGAGATTATGTTGTTCATAACGTTCATGGAATTGGGCGATATTTAGGAATTGAGACGATTGAAATTTCAGGAATTCATCGTGATTATCTCACTATTCAATATCAAAATGCAGATCGTATTTCTATTCCTGTTGATCAGATTCATCTACTTTCTAAATATGTTGCAAGTGATGGTAAAGCGCCTAAGATCAATAAATTAAATGATGGACGTTTTCAAAAAACTAAACAGAGAGTACAACATCAAGTTGAAGACATTGCTGAGGATTTAATTAAACTTTACTCAGAGAGAAGTCAATTAAAGGGATTTGCGTTTTCTAGTGATGATTCTTATCAGCAAGAATTTGATAATGATTTTCCTTATGTAGAAACAGAAGATCAGTTGCGTTCTATAAAAGAAGTTAAAAAAGACATGGAAAGTGATCATCCTATGGACCGTCTTTTAGTTGGGGATGTTGGTTTTGGGAAGACGGAAGTAGCTATGAGAGCTGCTTTTAAAGCAGTAAATGATCATAAACAAGTGGCAATTTTAGTTCCCACTACGGTTTTAGCTCAACAGCACTATACGAACTTTAAGGAGCGTTTTAACGATTTTCCTATCAACATTGAAGTATTAAGTCGTTTTAAAAGTAAATCAGAACAAAAAATAATTTTAGAAAAATTAAAAAAAGGGCAGGTGGATATTATTATTGGAACGCATCGTCTCCTGTCAAAAGATATTGTATTTGCTGATTTAGGACTCATTGTTATTGATGAGGAGCAACGTTTTGGAGTTAAGCATAAAGAAAAATTAAAAGAGTTGAAAACAAAAGTTGATGTTTTAACTTTGACGGCGACCCCTATTCCTCGTACACTCCATATGTCTATGTTAGGTATACGTGATTTATCAGTTATTGAAACTCCTCCAACAAATCGCTACCCAGTTCAAACTTATGTTTTAGAAAATAATGCAACAGTTATTCGAGATGCAGTTTTAAGAGAAATGGATCGAGGAGGACAGGTTTACTATCTTTACAATAAAGTTGACACAATGGAGCAAAAAGTTTCAGAATTGAAAGAATTGATTCCAGAAGCTTCTATTGGATATGTACATGGTCAAATGAGTGAAATTCTTCTTGAAAATACTTTACTTGATTTTATCAATGGGGAATATGATATTTTGGTGACAACGACTATTATTGAAACTGGTGTTGATATTCCTAATGTTAATACTCTTTTTATTGAAAATGCAGATTACATGGGATTGTCAACTTTATATCAATTAAGAGGGCGTATTGGTCGTAGTAATCGTATTGCTTATGCCTATCTCATGTATCGTCCTGACAAGATTTTGACAGAAATTTCTGAAAAACGTTTGGAAACTATAAAAGGATTTACAGAATTAGGCTCTGGTTTTAAAATTGCTATGCGAGATTTATCTATTCGTGGTGCTGGAAATATTTTAGGAAGTTCACAATCTGGTTTTATTGATTCTGTTGGCTTTGAAATGTATTCTCAATTATTAGAAGAGGCTATTGCTAAAAAACAAGGTAAAGAAAAAAGAAGGCAAAAAGGAAATGCTGAAATTAATTTGCAGATTGATGCCTATCTTCCTAGCGATTACATTACTGATGAAAGGCAGAAAATTGAGATTTACAAACGTATTCGCGAGATTGACAATCGTGTAAATTATGAAGAATTACAGAATGAATTGATAGATCGTTTTGGAGAATATCCAGATGTTGTTGCCTTTTTATTAGAAATTGGCCTTGTAAAGTCTTATTTAGATCAAGCTTTTGTCCAGCTTGTTGAAAAAAAGCAACAATCTGTGATTGTCCGATTTGAAAAGGTTTCTCAACAGTTTTTCTTAACTCAAGATTACTTTGAAGCTCTTTCTGTGACAAATTTAAAAGCAAGAATTTCAGAAAATAAGGGATTGATTGAAGTTATATTTGATGTAAAAAATAAAAAAGATTATGAAATTTTAGAAGGACTTTTGCAGTTTTCAGAAAAATTAGTAGAAATTAAAAATCAAAAGAAAAATTGCTAACTTTACAATTTTGTAAAGTTTCGCTTTCATCTATAATATTTTCTTAAAAAATGGTAAAATAATAAATTGAGGTAACTTTATGAGATTAGATAAATATTTAAAAGTATCCCGTATTATAAAACGTCGTCCTATTGCTAAAGAGGTGGCCGATAAGGGAAGAATTAAAGTAAATGGAATTTTAGCTAAAAGTTCAACAGATTTAAAAATCAATGATGAAATAGAGATTCGTTTTGGAAATAAAATTTTATTAGTTCGTGTTCTAGAAATGAAAGACAGTACTAAAAAAGAAGATGCCACTAAAATGTACGAAATTATAAAAGAAACAAAGGTAGAAGTAGATGGCTAGAAATATTGTTCAATTAAATAATCGCTATATACAAGATGAAAACCAACATCGCCGTTATTTAGAGCAAGAAAGAAGAAAAAAGAATCGCTTTATGGGGTGGGTGTTGATTTTAGTCATCTTATTGTTTATTTTACCGACATTTAATTTGGTTCAAAGCTATCGAAATTTATTAGAACGTCGAACACAATTGATGCATCTACAAAAGAGATACGAAGAAATAAGTAACGAAAAAGAATCTCAAAAAGCTTTTGCTAATAAATTAAAAGATGAAGAATATGCTGCTAAATATGCACGTGCTAAATATTATTATTCTAAACAAGGGGAATATATCTATACAATCCCAGGATTGTTGCCACAGTAAGGATGGAAAATTTATTAAAAACGATTGAACAATTTTTGGAGTTTTCTGATGAAAAATTAGAAGAATTATCCAGAAAGAATCAGGCTTTAAAATTAGAAGAGACTAAAAAGGAAAGGGGAGAGCATGCGTAAGTTGCTATTTCTATTATTGTTGCCAGCATTTTTTACTGCAAAAGTAGTAGTAAGTACGGAACAAGATGTCGAATTGACTGCAAAGCAACAGTATGAAATTACTAGTACGATCTACAGTAACTACTACACGGATCTTCCAACCAATCCAAATGTTTATGAGCAAATTCCAACTTATACGTCCTTAAATTTAGAAAAAGTTGCTGGGAGTTTAACTCCGAATACATCAATTAAACTTTTTGACTTACAAGTCAATGAACAAGGACTCCCAGTTTTTAAACTCGCAAATGGGCAATTTGTTCCTGCTGATAAACGAATGATTTATGATGATGTTGTCCAATCTAGTGCAGATATTTCTCAAACAATGTGGCTTAGGCAATCATTTGTAGTTTACAATCAACCTTTTGTAAATGGAACAAAGGAAGTTAAGACGAATTTATCTTCTTATCATTCGGTGAAAGTGACCCAACTTGCTGAGACGGCATCAGGAAAATATGCTCATGTTGAAAGCAAAGGTTGGATTGATGTGAAATACTTGTCTGATACAGATAATCGTATGGATAAAGTTCAAGAGATTTTAACAAGCAGGTACAATAAAGCAGACTATTCGATCTATGTAAAACAATTAGATTCTGGAAAAACTGCTGGTATAAACCCAGATTTGGAAATGTATTCTGCTAGTGTGGCAAAACTTCCTATTCTTTATTACGCTCAGAAGCAATTAAATGAAGGAAAATACAAATCATCTTCTGGTTTAAAATATATTCCTGCTGTAAATGACTATTCAGGTGCTTATGATACAGAAGGTAGTGGAAGCATTTCTAAAAAATCAGATAATAAGTCCTACAGCATTCAGGATTTGATGAACCATATTGCAAAAGAATCAGATAATGCAGCTACAAATATTTTAGGATATTATATTACTAATCAATCAGACAGCACTTATCAAGCAACAATTGAGCAAATTGCTGGGAAAAAATGGGATGTGGAAAAACGCGATGCTTCAGCAAGGATGGCAGGAAATGTGATGGAAGCTATCTATGAACAAAATGGGGACATTATCAATGCACTATCACAAACAAATTTTGATGAGCAACGTATTTCTAAAAATATAAATGTAAAAGTGGCTCATAAAATTGGGGATGCTTATGATTTTAAGCATGATGTTGCAATTGTTTATGCTAATTCTCCTTTTGTTCTGTCTATTTTTACAAATCATGCTGATTATGACATCATTTCTAAAATTGCAGATGATATTTATGAGGTTTTAAAATGATAGAACAACAATTTTTTCAAATGGTGCAAAAAAAAGGCTATTTCAGACATCATAGAAAAGTTTTACTTGCTATTTCTGGTGGACTAGATTCTATGACTTTGCTTGACTGGCTTTATAAATATCGCGAAAAACTAGAAATAGAAATTTTTCTTGCTCATATTAATCATGGAGTGAGAAAAGAATCTGATTTTGAGGAAGAAGAACTAAAAAAAATAGCAAAGAAACTTGGTGTAAGCATTTTTACATCAAGTTTTTCTGGACCATTCTCAGAACAAAAAGCGCGTGATTTTCGCTATGCTTTTTTCAAAAAAATTATGTTAGAAGAAAATTGCACAGCTTTGGTGACAGCACACCATGCTGATGACCAAGCAGAAACGATTTTTATGAGAATTCTTCGTGGCAGCCGTTTATTTCATATTTCAGGAATGAAAGAAAAACAAAAATTTGCAAATGGAGAATTGATAAGACCGTTGCTTTCTTTTCAAAAATCAAATTTCCCTCCTATTTTTCATTTTGAGGATTGGACAAATCAAGAGAACCATTATTTGCGCAATCGAATTCGAAATGAGTATTTTCCATTGTTAGAACAAGAAAATCCGCAGTTCAGGAAGCATTTAATAGAATTGGGAACAGAAATTTCTCAAATGCAAGATGCATTAGCATATTTAACTAAAAATATTGTAGCGACGAGTCTGCAGGAATTTCAATCTCAACCTTACTCTGTGCAAAGTTTTTTGCTACAGGCTTATTTAAAGAAATTTCCTGATTTGCAGCTCAGTAAAGCACATTTTTCTGATATTTTAGCAATCTTGAACAAGCAATCTAATTATCAGCAACCACTTAAAGCGGGTTACGAACTCTATAAAAATTATGATTCCTTTGAGATTCGTAAAATCAGTCCACAGTCTGATTTAAAAGTGGATTCAATTTTGTTAAAATATAACGATATTGTGGAATATGGTCATTATCGCTTTTCTTTTGGAAAAGAACTTCATGGAAAAAACATCCAAGAAGTGTTTGTTTCACGTGAAACAGAAATTTTACTTCGACATAGAAAAGAACAAGATGAAATTATTTTGAATCAACACCATAAAAAGCTTCGTCGGTATTTTATTGATCAAAAAATTCCTATAGATCAAAGAAAAAATGCTATTGTTATTGAACAAAACGGGGAAATCTTAGCAATTGCTGGAATCGTAACATGTGATTTGAGTAAGAGTCAAAAAAATGATATAATGTATAACAAACTTTATATTCAAAATTTAGATAGGTAAAGAAGATGCTAGAACAAGATATTAAGAAAGTTTTGGTTTCACATGATGAGATCGTGGCAGCAGCACAAAATTTAGGAGCTCAATTAACTAGTGATTATGCAGGGAAAAATCCTATTTTTGTAGGAATTTTAAAAGGTTCCATTCCTTTTATGGCAGAGTTGATAAAGCATGTTGATACCCATATTGAAATGGATTTTATGTTAGTGTCAAGCTATCATGGTGGAACATCTAGTAGTGGTGTTATCAATATTATTAAAGATATTGATCAAGATATTGCTGGACGTCATATTCTTTTTGTCGAAGATATTATTGATACGGGAAAAACATTGAAAAGTCTGTGTGAATTATTTAGGGAGAAAAAAGCTGCGTCTGTTAAAATTGCTACACTTTTAGACAAGCCGGCAGGACGAAAAGTTGATATTGAAGCGGATTACACATGTTTTACAATTCCAAATGAATTTGTAGTTGGTTATGGTCTAGATTTTGATGAAAACTATCGAAATCTACCATATGTAGGGGTTTTAAAAGAAGAAGTTTATACAAAATAAAAAGGTATATTGATAGATAGATGAAAAATAAACAAAATAATGGTTTTATAAAAAATCCTTTCCTATATATTTTAATCATTGTTGTTGTTATTACAGGTTTTCAGTATTTTTCAGCTGGAAGTTCTGTAGGTCGCAGTCAACAAATTAACTATACTGAGTTAGTTAAAGAAATTAGAAATGGAAATGTAAAGGATATTAGCTATCAGCCAAATGGTAGTGTTATTGAAGTTGCAGGTACTTATAAGAAAGAAAAGAAGGTAAAGGATAATAGTGGTATTCAGTTTTTTACTCCTTCTTCTACCTCTGTAAGCCGCTTTACTAGTGTTATTCTACCTTCAGACTTAACGGTAGCTGAATTACAAAAATTAGCTTCAGATAAAGGAACTGAAATCACCATTAAACGTGAAAGTTCAAGTGGTGTTTGGATTCAAGTGCTGACAACTCTGGTGCCATTTGCCATCTTTGCTTTCTTCCTGTTCTCTATGATGAATCAAGGTGGAGGCGGTGGAGCGCGTGGAGCCATGAGCTTTGGACGTAATAAAGCGCGTGCGACAAACAAAGAAGATATAAAAGTACGTTTTTCTGATGTAGCAGGTGCGGAAGAAGAAAAACAAGAACTAGTTGAGGTTGTTGAATTTCTAAAGGATCCTAAACGTTATACAAAACTAGGAGCTCGCATACCAGCTGGTGTTCTTCTTGAAGGCCCTCCAGGGACTGGTAAAACCCTTCTTGCTAAAGCAGTAGCTGGTGAGGCAGGTGTTCCATTCTTTAGTATTTCAGGTTCAGATTTCGTTGAAATGTTTGTCGGTGTCGGTGCTAGCCGTGTTCGCTCTCTTTTTGAAGATGCAAAAAAAGCAGCCCCAGCGATTATTTTTATTGATGAAATTGATGCTGTTGGTCGTCAACGTGGAGTTGGACTTGGCGGAGGAAACGATGAACGCGAACAAACCCTTAATCAACTTCTGATTGAGATGGATGGTTTTGAAGGTAATGAAGGAATTATTGTTATTGCAGCAACAAACCGTAGTGATGTGCTAGATCCGGCGCTTCTGCGTCCTGGTCGATTTGACCGTAAAGTTCTTGTTGGGCAACCAGATGTAAAAGGTCGTGAAGCTATCCTTCGTGTTCATGCTAGAAATAAACCTCTTGCTGAAGATGTTGACTTAAAACTAGTTGCTCAACAAACGCCTGGTTTTGTTGGTGCTGATTTGGAAAATGTGTTAAATGAAGCGGCTCTTGTCGCAGCGCGTCGAAATAAAAAAGTTATTGATGCTTCCGATATAGATGAAGCAGAAGATCGTGTTATTGCAGGACCGTCTAAAAAAGATAAGACAGTTTCACAACGTGATCGGCAAATTGTCGCTTATCATGAGGCAGGACATACGATTGTTGGTCTTGTTTTATCAAATGCACGTGTCGTTCACAAGGTAACCATTGTACCTCGTGGTCGTGCAGGTGGATATATGATTGCTCTTCCGAAAGAAGATCAGACTCTTTTATCTAAAGAAGATATGAAAGAGCAATTGGCAGGACTTATGGGGGGACGTGTTGCTGAAGAAATTATTTTTAACGTCCAAACTACAGGTGCTTCAAATGACTTTGAACAAGCTACACAAATGGCACGTGCGATGGTAACAGAGTATGGTATGAGTGAAAAACTCGGTCCGGTTCAATATGAAGGAAACCATGCGATGTTTGGCGCTGCGAGCCCACAAAAATCAATTTCAGAGCAAACTGCATATGAAATTGATGAAGAAGTTCGTAATTTGCTTAATGAAGCGCGCAACAAAGCAGCAGAAATTATCCAATCAAATCGCGAAAAGCATAAATTAATTGCGGAAGCTCTTCTTAAATACGAAACACTTGATAGTCATCAAATCAAATCATTATATGAAACTGGCGAAATGCCTGATGAACCAAATGCAAGTTCTTCACATGCTTTGAGCTATGATGAAGTGAAATCTCAAATGGAAGAGCAAAAACCAGAATAAATTAAAATGTTAAAGAGGCTGGGACAAAAGTCCAACCTCAAATATAAAAAGCGAACAAAACTAGTTTTCTGGTAATCAGAATTCTGCTTTGTTCGCTTTTCGCATTTAATTATAGATTTGAAGGGCTTAATAATTAAGATTTTTAAAAATTAAAATCTTTTTGTCCCAAACTCTTTAATTTTATCCGCTGAACAGCTTCAGAAGACATCTGAAGTGACAGGGATGCTGTTCACGAGACCCAAAAGAGATGCACTAAGATAAAAAATAGATAGAAGAAAACCAAAGGGTTCTCCTTCATGTTATCCTTAAAAGGTAAGTAAAAGGAAGGAGAAGGAAATGGAGTTCAAGGAGTTATATGCCAAGGTGAGAGGAATTGTGCTGAAGTGTCGGAGGGAATATTATGTCCACCTGTGGGAATTAAGCGATTGGGAACAAGAGGGCATGTTGGTGCTCTATCAGTTGGTGAGTCGCTATCCGCAGCTAGTAGAAGAAGATCATCAGCTTTATGTTTACTATAAGACCAAGTTTCGTAATCATATCTTGGACATCCTCCGTAAGCAGGAAAGTCAAAAACGCAAACTTGATCGTCAAGCTTATGAAGAAGTGAGCGAGATTGGTCACAAGCTCAGCCTAAAAGAACTATATCTGGATGAATTGGTGATTCTCCGAGACCAGCTAAAGAGCTATCAAGCTCAACTGAGCCCAGAGAAACAGGAGCAGTACGAGCGCTTACTAGCCGATGAACGGTTCAAAGGCCGCCAAGCCATGATTCGAGAATTAAGAGCCTACTTAAAGGACTATAGCGATTAAGATAAGTCAGGATTTTCCCTTTTCAAAGGTTATAAAAAGGCTAAAATTCAAGTAGAAGTTAGCAAGTCAACAAAAAAATCTGAGGTGACTTGTAGTTTAAAACTTTCTTAGGATCGTTATTAATCCAATTTTCGATGAAAGTGACTTGTTTGTGGGTTATTTTCTTAACTCCCTTAGGAAGCCATCGTCTGATAAGTCTGTACTGATTCTCGTTTGTTCCTCTTTCCCGTGAGGAGTAAGGGTGCGCGTAATAGATGTTGTCTTGTGGAAATACCTCAGCTAGTCTATTAAACTCCGTTCCATTATCAGCCGTGATGAATTTGATGGTATTAGTTTCCATAAGTGCAGTGATAGCTTGATTGACTGACGGAGCGGTTTTGTCAGAGATTAGTCGGATGAACTGGTGCCGACTTCTGAGGTCAGTGAGGGTGAGAAGGCACTGATTTTTCTGCTTGTTCAGAATGACGGTATCAATCTCATAATGCCCATTTTCAAGACGTTGGTTGATGATTTCAGGTCGTTCCTCAATAGACTACTTCCCAGCAGGTTTAAACCGTGGACTAGCTCTCTTCTTTTCAGTTTTTGGCTTTCTGGGGTAAATCAAGTCCTTGTAGGTCAGTCCTAGCTGTCCATGATGAATCCAGTAGTAGATGGTAGATATGGGGATATTGACTTTCTTTGCATTGATCATCATTTCGGGAGAGTATTTCTGCTTGATATAGTGCAAGATTTTCTCCTTGGTAGCCTTATCAAGTCGACACTTTCGGACAGACTTCTTTCTAGCTGATTCGTAACGACTTTGAGCAGTATCTGCAGAATAGAGCAGTTCAAACTTTCCCTTGCGTACTTGTTGGCGAACCAGCTCACGCTTGATGTCATTATGAATAGTTTGAGGTGCTTTTCCAAGCAAGAGAGCGATTTGACGATTTGATTTTCCCTCGTCCTTCCATTTTTCAATTAAACGGCGCTCAGCTATTGTTAAGTGCTTGCCTTTTTGGGTATAATGAGTAGGCATCTTAAAGAATCTCCTTGTGTTTGTGGTGAACTACAAGTATATCTCTTTGAGATGTTTTTCATACACTCGGAGTGGCCAACTTCATTTTAGAACTATCAAATTGGAAGAAAAAGTTTAAGAAAATAAAAAAAGATGAAAAAAGGTATTGACAAGAAGAGAAGGAGGTGATATACTAAGATAGTTGTCGCTTGAGGGGCGACAAAGACCTTTGAAAACTGAACAAGACGAACCAATGTGCAGGCGACTGTTTAAGAACAGTCCGTCAAACATTAAAAAGAAACAATAAATCTGTCAGTGACAGAAATGAGTGAGAGCTCAAACTTTATATGAGAGTTTGATCCTGGCTCAGGACGAACGCTGGCGGCGTGCCTAATACATGCAAGTAGGACGCACAGTTTATACCGTAGCTTGCTACACCATAGACTGTGAGTTGCGAACGGGTGAGTAACGCGTAGGTAACCTGCCTATTAGAGGGGGATAACTATTGGAAACGATAGCTAATACCGCATAACAGTATGTAACACATGTTAGATGCTTGAAAGATGCAATTGCATCGCTAGTAGATGGACCTGCGTTGTATTAGCTAGTAGGTAGGGTAATGGCCTACCTAGGCGACGATACATAGCCGACCTGAGAGGGTGATCGGCCACACTGGGACTGAGACACGGCCCAGACTCCTACGGGAGGCAGCAGTAGGGAATCTTCGGCAATGGGGGGAACCCTGACCGAGCAACGCCGCGTGAGTGAAGAAGGTTTTCGGATCGTAAAGCTCTGTTGTTAAGGAAGAACGAGTGTGAAAATGGAAAGTTCATACTGTGACGGTACTTAACCAGAAAGGGACGGCTAACTACGTGCCAGCAGCCGCGGTAATACGTAGGTCCCGAGCGTTGTCCGGATTTATTGGGCGTAAAGCGAGCGCAGGCGGTTAGAAAAGTCTGAAGTGAAAGGCAGTGGCTCAACCATTGTAGGCTTTGGAAACTGTTTAACTTGAGTGCAGAAGGGGAGAGTGGAATTCCATGTGTAGCGGTGAAATGCGTAGATATATGGAGGAACACCGGTGGCGAAAGCGGCTCTCTGGTCTGTAACTGACGCTGAGGCTCGAAAGCGTGGGGAGCGAACAGGATTAGATACCCTGGTAGTCCACGCCGTAAACGATGAGTGCTAGGTGTTAGGTCCTTTCCGGGACTTAGTGCCGCAGCTAACGCATTAAGCACTCCGCCTGGGGAGTACGACCGCAAGGTTGAAACTCAAAGGAATTGACGGGGGCCCGCACAAGCGGTGGAGCATGTGGTTTAATTCGAAGCAACGCGAAGAACCTTACCAGGTCTTGACATCCCGATGCTATTTCTAGAGATAGGAAGTTTCTTCGGAACATCGGTGACAGGTGGTGCATGGTTGTCGTCAGCTCGTGTCGTGAGATGTTGGGTTAAGTCCCGCAACGAGCGCAACCCTTATTGTTAGTTGCCATCATTGAGTTGGGCACTCTAGCGAGACTGCCGGTAATAAACCGGAGGAAGGTGGGGATGACGTCAAATCATCATGCCCCTTATGACCTGGGCTACACACGTGCTACAATGGCTGGTACAACGAGTCGCAAGCCGGTGACGGCAAGCTAATCTCTGAAAGCCAGTCTCAGTTCGGATTGTAGGCTGCAACTCGCCTACATGAAGTCGGAATCGCTAGTAATCGCGGATCAGCACGCCGCGGTGAATACGTTCCCGGGCCTTGTACACACCGCCCGTCACACCACGAGAGTTTGTAACACCCGAAGTCGGTGAGGTAACCGTAAGGAGCCAGCCGCCTAAGGTGGGATAGATGATTGGGGTGAAGTCGTAACAAGGTAGCCGTATCGGAAGGTGCGGCTGGATCACCTCCTTTCTAAGGAAAAAACGGAAGCCATTGAGTTTGTCTTGTTTAGTTTTGAGAGGTCTTGTGGGGCCTTAGCTCAGCTGGGAGAGCGCCTGCTTTGCACGCAGGAGGTCAGCGGTTCGATCCCGCTAGGCTCCATTAGGATAGAATCCTACTGAACTTAATAAAGAAGTGAAGTTGCATATGAGACTAACTTCTTAGGAAAAAAGATAAACTTCCTTGTGTTCGACGAACACAGCGTCAGTTTCCTATTTTTCTACAGAAGTTTTCGCAAGCGAACCGTCTCTTAATATCCTAAGATTAGCACATTGAAAATTGAATAACGATATCAAATAGTAACAAGAAAATAAACCGAAAACGCTGTGAATATTAATGAGTATATGACTGAGAGGTCAAAGATAAGGTTAAGTTAGTAAGGGCGCACGGTGGATGCCTTGGCACTAGGAGCCGAAGAAGGACGTGACAAACGACGAAATGCCTTGGGGAGCTGTAAGTAAGCGTAGATCCAGGGATATCCGAATGGGGGAACCCAGCAGGTACTACCTGTTACCCATCTCTGTTAAGGAGATGAGGAGGAAGACGCAGTGAACTGAAACATCTAAGTAGCTGCAGGAAGAGAAAGCAAAAGCGATTGCCTGAGTAGCGGCGAGCGAAAGGGCAAGAGGGCAAACCGAGAAGTTTACTTCTCGGGGTTGTAGGACTGCGATGTGGACTTAAAGATTATAGAAGAAAACCTTGGGAAAGGTTGCCAGAGAGAGTAAGAGCCTCGTATTTTAAATAGTCTTTATACCTAGCAGGATCCTGAGTACGGCGGGACACGAGGAATCCCGTCGGAATCTGGGAGGACCATCTCCCAACCCTAAATACTCCCTAGTGACCGATAGTGAACCAGTACCGTGAGGGAAAGGTGAAAAGCACCCCGGGAGGGGAGTGAAAGAGAACCTGAAACCGTGTGCCTACAACAAGTTCGAGCCCGTTAATGGGTGAGAGCGTGCCTTTTGTAGAATGAACCGGCGAGTTACGTTATGATGCGAGGTTAAGTTGAAGAGACGGAGCCGTAGGGAAACCGAGTCTGAAGAGGGCGCCATAGTATCATGACGTAGACCCGAAACCATGTGACCTACCCATGAGCAGGTTGAAGGTGAGGTAAAACTCACTGGAGGACCGCACCAGGGCACGTTGAAAAGTGCTTGGATGACTTGTGGGTAGCGGAGAAATTCCAAACGAACTTGGAGATAGCTGGTTCTCTCCGAAATAGCTTTAGGGCTAGCGTCGACAGAAAGATTCTTGGAGGTAGAGCACTGTTTGGGTGAGGGGTCCATCCCGGATTACCAATCTCAGATAAACTCCGAATGCCAAAGAATTATGGTCGGCAGTCAGACTGCGAGTGCTAAGATCCG
>NZ_CP012719.1:22500-137500 GCF_001697145.1 Streptococcus anginosus
TGGTTCGAGCCCAGTACGGGTCATAGTCACAGGCGGGTGTGGCGGAATTGGCAGACGCACCAGATTTAGGATCTGGCGCTTAACGGCGTGGGGGTTCAAGTCCCTTCACCCGCATAGGAGATAAGCCGGCTTAGCTCAGTTGGTAGAGCATCTGATTTGTAATCAGAGGGTCGCGTGTTCAAGTCATGTAGCCGGCATTAAAGGAAAGAAGCGAATGCGAACGTAGTTCAGTGGTAGAACATCACCTTGCCAAGGTGGGGGTCGCGGGTTCGAACCCCGTCGTTCGCTTGAGGAAGCCGGGGTGGCGGAACTGGCAGACGCACAGGACTTAAAATCCTGCGATTGGAAACAATCGTACCGGTTCGATTCCGGTCCTCGGCATAGGAAAGAGCACCCTTAGCTCAACTGGATAGAGTACCTGACTACGAATCAGGCGGTTAGAGGTTCGACTCCTCTAGGGTGCATAAATAGATTTGACTTTTTTTGTATTTGTGATATAATAAATTTATATTCATAGAAAGAGCACCCTTAGCTCAACTGGATAGAGTACCTGACTACGAATCAGGCGGTTAGAGGTTCGACTCCTCTAGGGTGCATAGAAAAGAAGTCTCCTAGGACTTCATTTTTTCTATCTATACGGGAAGTAGCTCAGCTTGGTAGAGTACTTGGTTTGGGACCAAGGTGTCGCAGGTTCGAATCCTGTCTTCCCGATGCTATGGCGGTGTAGCTCAGCTGGCTAGAGCGTCCGGTTCATACCCGGGAGGTCGGGGGTTCGATCCCCTTCGCCGCTATAATTGATCTTGTTGGACCTTTAGCTCAGCTGGTTAGAGCTCTCGGCTCATAACCGAGTGGTCGTAGGTTCAAGTCCTACAAGGTCCATTTTGTTATATGTGGAGGATTACCCAAGTCCGGCTGAAGGGAACGGTCTTGAAAACCGTCAGGCGTGTAAAAGCGTGCGTGGGTTCGAATCCCACATCCTCCTTAGTAGGAATAACGCGGGATGGAGCAGCTAGGTAGCTCGTCGGGCTCATAACCCGAAGGTCGTAGGTTCAAATCCTGCTCCCGCAATAGGTAGGCTCGGTAGCTCAGTTGGTAGAGCAATGGATTGAAGCTCCATGTGTCGGCGGTTCGATTCCGTCTCGCGCCATTATTTGATTGATTAAGCGGGTGTAGTTTAGTGGTAAAACTACAGCCTTCCAAGCTGTTGTCGCGAGTTCGATTCTCGTCACCCGCTTTGAACAGAGATGTTCAACCATACCAAGTTTTTGGACTTGGGCGCGTAGCTCAGGTGGTTAGAGCGCACGCCTGATAAGCGTGAGGTCGGTGGTTCGAGTCCACTCGTGCCCATAATAATTTTTGGAGAATTACTCAAGAGGCTGAAGAGGACGGTTTGCTAAATCGTTAGGTCGGGTGACTGGCGCGGGGGTTCGAATCCCCCATTCTCCGTATTTGAGGAGTGTAGCGGTAGCTATCTCCTTTTCTGTTACCTGTTGAATCTGGCGTATCTATTGTGGGAGTAGAGTGAATCGTATGAAAAAATCCAAATTTATTATTATGACTGCTATTTTGATAATCGTAACTTCTTTCCTTTTAGTTACTACTCGTTCTTTAGGTGTGGTAAACGCAACTTCTAATGTTGTTTCTATTTTGGATAATATTGTTTCAAAACCATTTAATTTTTTGGCAGATATTAAATCGGATTTGACTGATTTATCACGGACATATAAAGAAAACAAGCAATTAAAAAAAGCTTTATTTAAAGCAGAAGAACAATCTGCTGATTCAGCTTCATTAAAAGATGAAAATGCTCAATTAAGACAGCTATTAGAAATGAAAAATCTTTATGAGTCAAAAAAAACGGTTTCATCTGATGTTATTACGCGTATGCCGGTTTCTTGGTTATCTGAATTAACTGTCAATGCTGGTCGTCAAAATGGGATTCAAAATACAATGCTAGCGGTGGCAAATGGTGGCTTGATTGGTAGTGTGAAAGATGTCGCTTCTCATTCTAGCCGAGTAAATCTTTTAACCAATAATAAAAATGTTGATAATATTTCAGTAAAAATTCAAACGGAGACAAGCACAATTTATGGTGTGATTGTTGGCTACAGTAAAGAAAAATCTGCTTTTATTATCAGTCAGTTAAATAGTTCGGATACCATTAAAAAAGGTGAGAAAGTTGTGACCAGTGGTTTAGGAACGTACAACATTCCTAATATTCCGGTTGGAACAGTCCTTTCTGTTACTGAAAAATCGGACTATTTAACAAAAGAAGTCTTCGTAAAACCAAGTGCGGATTTGTCAGATATTCGTGTGGTGACATTAGTAGGAAATTGATATGAAATTTTTTAAAAGCTACATTTTACCCTTTTTGGTTTTATTTGTTGTGATGTTAGTAGATGGTCATCTTTCAAATCTTTTGACTAATTTATTTCCAAATAATATCCACTTACTAAGTCATCTTTTGCTTATCTTTATTTTGTATATTTCGATAAATCTTTCAGAAAATACTAATTTTATCATGTTGCTGTTAATTGGTTTGTTGTATGATGCATATTATTTTCATATTATCGGCATTTCGACACTATTGTTGCCTTTAGCGGGGATTGTTATTAGTAAATATAATTCTGTTTTGATGTCTAATCGAGTTAGTCGTTTTTTAACAGTTGCCATTTTAGTATTTTTCTTTGAGGTGGCTACGTTCGCTTTGGCAAATGTTACCCATCTAATTCAAATGTCTTTTGCAGATTTTATCGTTTATACAATTGCTCCGACAATGGTCTCAAATTTACTATTCTTTTTGTTGCTTCAACCAATTTTGGAGAAGATATATTTATGATAAGATTTTATGATGAATTGGAAATAGAAATGTAATAAAGGCGTAACATACTCAGCGCCTTTTTTTGTTATACTTATAATTGTCTTATTGAATAGGAGTATAATCATTTATGAAGAAAAAATTACTTACATCAATCTTATTAAGTACAATGGTTCTTGCACAGGGAGCGTCTCTTGTAAATGTACATGCAGATTCTACTGATGACAAGATTGCTGCACAAGATAGTAAAATTAATAGTTTGAATGATCAACAAAAATCAGCTCAAGCTCAAGTAGATCAAATTCAAGCTCAAGTTTCATCTATTCAATCTCAACAAGAAAAATTGAAAGCTGAAAACGAAAAACTTCAAGCTGAATCAACGAAATTATCGGCTGAAATTGAAACGTTGTCTAAGAATATTGTGGCGCGTAATGAATCATTGGCTAATCAAGCACGTAGTGCTCAAACGAGCGGTACGGCTACAAGCTATATCAATACAATTGTAAATTCAAAATCAATTACAGAAGCTATTTCACGTGTTTCTGCTATGAGCGAAATCGTTTCAGCAAACAACAAAATGTTGGAACAACAAAAACAAGATAAAAAAGTTATTGCTGAAAAACAAGTAGCCAATAATGAAGCGATAAATACTGTTATCGCAAATCAACAAACACTTGCAAATGATGCAAAAACATTGTCTACTAAGCAGGCTGAACTAAAAGCAGCGCAGTTGAATCTTGCTGCAGAAAAAGCAACTGCTGAAGGTGAAAAGAACTCATTGTTGGCACAAAAAGCAGCAGCACAAAAGGCAGCTGAAGAGGCAGCAGCACAAGAAGCAGCTTATAAAGCACAACAAGCAGCGCAAGAACAAGCTGTAGCTTCTTCTGCTAATACAAGTTTTGCAGCCCAAGTACAAGCTGTAAACAACAATAGTGGTGCAGCAGCTACTCCAACTCAAACAAATGTGACGCAACAAGCAGCAACTACTACTAGAACTGTGAGTCGTCCTACATATAGTTCATCTGCTTCAACTTATCCAGTTGGTCAATGTACATGGGGAGCAAAAACATTAGCTCCGTGGGCTGGTGATTATTGGGGTAATGGAGCTCAATGGGCAGCAAGTGCGGCAGCAGCTGGTTTCCGTACAGGTTCAACACCTCAAGTAGGTGCAATCATTTCATGGAACGATGGTGGTTATGGACACGTTGCTGTTGTAACAGCTGTTCAATCAGCTACAAGTATTCAAGTATCTGAAGCAAACTATGCAGGTAATCAAGCTATTGGAAATTATCGTGGTTGGTTCAATCCAGCTGCTGCAGGACAAGGTTCATTTACTTACATCTATCCAAATTAATGAATATAAAGATAAAAAGCGCATCTTGCGTTTTTTATTTTTGATTGAAAAATTCACTAAAAAGGGTTACAATGTTAGATGGAGAAATTTGTAACTGATTTACAAAGAAACGAATATATACTGGAGGAAATCATGTCGTTTTCTGATTTAAAGCTCTTTGCTCTTTCGTCTAACCAGGAACTGGCTGAACGCGTTGCTCAAGAGATTGGTATGGAGCTTGGGAAGTCAACTGTGCGCCAATTTTCTGATGGGGAGATTCAAGTAAATATCGAAGAATCTATCCGCGGAAAACATGTTTTTATCTTGCAGTCAACGAGCTCGCCCGTCAATGATAATTTGATGGAAATTTTAATCATGGTGGATGCTTTAAAGCGTGCAAGTGCTGAATCAATCAATGTTGTAATGCCTTATTATGGCTATGCTCGTCAAGACCGAAAGGCACGTGCTCGTGAACCAATTACTTCAAAATTGGTTGCAAATATGTTGCAAGTGGCTGGTGTTGATCGTTTGCTGACAATTGATTTGCATGCGGCTCAAATTCAAGGATTTTTTGATATTCCAGTAGATCATCTTATGGGGGCTCCTCTCATTGCGGATTATTTTGAACGTCGTGGGATGACAGGTAGCGATTATGTAGTTGTTAGTCCTGACCACGGTGGTGTGACGCGCGCTCGTAAATTAGCTGAATTTTTGAAAACACCGATTGCTATTATTGATAAGCGACGTAGTGTAGATAAGATGAATACGAGTGAGGTAATGAATATCATCGGTAAAGTGGAAGGCAAAACTTGTATTTTAATTGACGATATGATTGATACAGCTGGGACAATTTGCCATGCTGCTGATGCGCTTGCTGAGGCAGGTGCGGTAGAAGTTTATGCAAGCTGTACTCATCCAGTACTTTCGGGTCCTGCTATGGATAATATTCAGAAATCAGCGATTAAAAAATTGGTCGTGTTAGATACAATTTATTTGCCGGAAGAGCGTTTAATTGATAAAATTGAACAGATTTCGATTGCTCATCTTTTGGCAGATGCAATTGTGCGTATTCATGAAAAACGCCCCCTTTCGCCATTATTTGAAACTTTAACGGCTCTTTAATGTAAGAATATCTAGATAGGAATCACTCTGATAGCTGGAGTGATTCTTTTGCTTCAATCAGATGATAAGTGATGAATTTTCTCAATATTATGATATTTTTGCTATGACTTAGGTTTTATAGTATAATAGTTCTATCAGATTTTGGAGGTAAGATATGGATTTGACGAAACGTTTTAACAAAAATTTAGATAAAATTGAAGTTTCTTTGATTCGGCAATTTGATCAATCTATTTCGAGCATTCCTGGAGTTCTTCGTTTGACATTGGGAGAGCCTGATTTTACAACTCCAGATCATGTAAAAGAGGCTGCAAAAGCGGCGATTGATGCAAATGAGAGCCATTATACAGGCATGAGTGGGTTGTTAGCATTGCGTCAGGCAGCTAGTCAATTTGTGAAAGAAAAATACAATCTTTCTTATGACCCTGAAACAGAAATTTTAGTGACAATTGGAGCGACAGAAGCTCTATCTGCGACATTGACAGCTATCTTAGAAGAAGGAGATAAGGTACTGTTGCCTGCACCTGCTTATCCGGGTTATGAGCCGATTGTCAATCTTGTGGGAGCAGAGATTGTCGAAATTGATACGACAGAAAATGACTTTGTTTTAACACCTGATATGTTAGAAAAAGCGATTTTAGAGCAAGGAAATCAGCTTAAAGCAGTGATTTTAAATTATCCAGCTAATCCGACAGGAGTGACTTATTCACGAGAACAAATGACTGCGTTAGCCGATGTATTGAAAAAGTATGATGTCTTTGTTGTTTGTGATGAAGTGTATTCTGAGTTGACTTATACCGATCAGCCACATGTATCTATTGCAGAATTTTTACCGAAGCAAACGATTGTTATCAATGGTCTGTCTAAATCGCATGCGATGACAGGTTGGCGTCTAGGCTTCACCTTTGCTCCAGCTGCTTTTACGGCTCAATTGATTAAAAGTCACCAATACTTGGTGACAGCTGCAAACACGATGGCTCAATTTGCAGGAGTGGAAGCATTGACAGCAGGTAAAGATGATGCAGAGCCGATGAAAAAGGAATATATTGAGCGTCGCGATTACATTATCGAAAAGATGACGGAGCTGGATTTTAAGATTATCAAACCAGATGGTGCATTTTACATTTTTGCCAAGATTCCAGCTGGCTACAATCAAGATTCTTTTGCTTTTTTGAAGGATTTTGCACAAAAAAAAGCAGTCGCTTTCATTCCTGGTGCTGCTTTTGGTCAGTATGGGGAAGGTTATGTACGTCTTTCTTATGCGGCCAGCATGGATACGATAAAAGAAGCAATGAAGCGGCTTAAGGAATATATGGAGGAGTATGCTGAAATCCATCACAAGTAAAGGTTTGGTTCTCTATAATCGGAATTTCCGAGAAAATGATAAACTGGTCAAAATTTTCACAGAGCAAGCTGGTAAGCGAATGTTTTTCGTGAAACATGCTAGAAATTCTAAGTTGAATCCGGTTGTCCAACCATTGGTAGTGGCCGATTTTTTGATGAAAATAAATGATGACGGTTTGAGTTATATCGATGATTATCAAGAGGTTACGACTTTCCAGCATATCAATCATGATTTGTTTACAATGGCTTATGCAACTTATGTGGTAGCTCTGGCAGATGCCAGTATTCAGGATAATAAAATAGATTCGGCTCTCTTTGCTTTTTTGCAAAAAACGTTGGAATTGATGGAGCAGGGCTTGGATTATGAGGTGCTGACCAATATTTTTGAAATTCAAATTTTGTCACGTTTTGGAATTTCTTTGAATTTCCATGAATGCTGCTTTTGCCACCGAGTAGGATTGCCGTTTGATTTTTCTTTTACTTATAACGGCGTTTTATGCTCGGAACATTACAACAAAGACGAGAGACGGAGTCATTTGGATCCCAACATTCCTTATTTATTAGACCAATTTCAAGCGGTTCAATTTAGTGAATTGGAGAACATTTCTTTGAAGCCTGAGTTAAAACGACAATTACGAAAAGTGATTGATCAAATTTATGAAGAATATGTTGGGATTCATCTAAAGCCCAAAAAATTTATTGATTCTCTGGGAGACTGGGGAAAAATTTTAAAGAACAAGGAGTCGAAATGAAAAAAATAGCAATTGATGCCATGGGTGGCGATTATGCTCCACAATCTATCGTAGAGGGAGTCAATCAAGCACTGAACGATTTTTCGGATATTGAAGTCATTCTTTATGGAGATGAAGCAAAAATCAAGCAATATTTAAAGGCAACTGAGCGGGTTCGTATTGTTCATACAGATGAAAAAATCAATTCAGATGATGAGCCAACTAAAGCAATTCGCAAGAAGAAAAATGCCAGCATGGTGCTAGCGGCAAAAGCAGTAAAGGATGGAGAAGCAGATGCGATACTTTCTGCCGGAAATACAGGAGCGCTCTTGGCTGCGGGATTTTTCATTGTTGGTCGTATCAAGAATATTGATCGTCCGGGATTGATGTCCACATTACCAACGACAGATGGCAAAGGCTTTGATATGTTGGATTTGGGAGCCAATGCAGAAAATACAGCTCATCATTTGCATCAGTATGCTATTTTAGGGTCATTTTATGCTGAAAATGTCCGTGGAATCAACCAACCACGTGTAGGGCTTTTAAACAATGGGACAGAAGCAAGTAAGGGAGATTCGCTTCGTAAGGAAGTGTATGATTTGTTAGTGTCGGATGCCTCATTGAATTTTATTGGAAATGTGGAAGCGCGTGATTTAATGGATCATGTAGCGGATGTTGTTGTAGCAGATGGGTTTACAGGTAATGCAGTATTGAAAGCTATGGAGGGAACCGCCATGGGAATTATGAGCCAGCTTAAAAAATCTATTTTAGATAGTGGCTGGAAAGCAAAACTAGGTGCAGTGTTGCTGAAAGACAGTCTAAAGTCTTTGAAGAGTAGTTTAAATTATTCTGAGGTAGGCGGTGCTGTTTTGTTTGGAGTGCAGGCACCTGTTGTTAAAACACATGGGGCGAGTGATGCGAAAGCAGTTTACAGCACGATTCGCCAAATTCGTACAATGTTAGAAACAGATGTTGTTGGAAAAGCGGTACAAGAATTTTCAGGAGAAGTAAAATGACAGAACAAGAAATTTATCAAAAAATTATAGAAATTATTCAGGAAAGTCAGGGTGAACATTTTGTTGTCACTAAAGAATTGAGTTTAAAAGATGATTTAAAAGCAGATTCGGTGGATTTGATGGAATTTATTCTAACTGTAGAAGATGAATTTAACATTGAAATTTCAGACGAAGATATAGATAGTTTGAATAATGTGAGCGATGTCGTCGCTTGCGTACAGAAAAACTTGAACAGAGCATAAAAACGAACATTTTATTGACTAAATAAAGTAAAATATGAGAAAACAGCTGAAAATCCAGCTGTTTTTTTTGTGTTTGCGAATATTGTACGGCATTTTCTTGAAAATCTTTTTTGAATATGATAGACTTAAGTCAGAAAAATGTGAAAGGCGAATATTAAAATGACAGGTGATTTGTTATATTCGGGAAAAGCTAAAGATTTATTTTTGACAGATGATGAAAATCTTATTATTGCACATTACAAAGACCAAGCGACCATGCTTAATGGTGCTCGTAAAGAGACGATTAAAGGTAAAGGCGTTCTTAATAATCAAATCTCATCTTTCATTTTTACGAAATTGAATGAAGCAGGTGTGGCAACTCACTTTGTTAAACAATTGTCAGAAACCGAACAATTGAACAAAAAAGTGGATATCATTCCGCTTGAAGTTGTTTTGCGTAATGTTACTGCAGGTTCATTCTCAAAACGCTTTGGTGTTGAAGAAGGAATTAAATTAGATACTCCAATCGTTGAATTTTACTACAAAAATGATGATTTGGATGACCCATTTATCAATGATGAGCACGTAAAATTCCTTGGTATTGCAAGTGATGAAGATATTGCTTATATTAAAGCAGAAACACGTCGTATTAATGAACTTTTGAAAGATTGGTTCAGCCAAATTGGTCTGAATTTGATTGATTTCAAATTGGAATTTGGGAAGGACAAAGATGGCAAAATTATTCTTGCGGATGAATTTTCACCAGATAACTGCCGTCTTTGGGATGCTGAAGGTCATCACATGGATAAAGATGTTTTCCGTCGTGATTTAGGTAGTTTGACAGATGTTTACGAAGTTGTCCTTGAAAAACTCAAAGGGCTTAACTAAAAACTGTGATTTCTAATTAAGTAGAAAAAAGAATTCTAAAAAGGGTAAAAAATGAATAAACGAATTTTCGTTGAGAAAAAATCAAATTTTAACATTAAGGCTCAGGCGCTTGTTAAAGAACTCAAACACAATCTTCAATTAACGAGTTTGACCGATTTGCGTATTATTCAAGTGTATGATGTGTTTGGCTTGGCAGATTCGCTTTTTGAGCGTGCTGAAAAGCACATCTTCTCTGAACAGGTAACTGATACTATTTTGGCTGAAAGTGATGTGGTTGCTGAACTTGCTAACTATGCTTTCTTTGCCATCGAATCACTTCCAGGTCAATTTGATCAGCGTGCGGCTTCATCACAAGAAGCATTACTCCTTCTTGGCAGCAGTAATGATGTAACAGTTAATACGGCTCAACTTTATCTTGTTAACAAAGATATTGATACTGCTGAACTTGATGCGGTTAAGAATTATCTTCTTAATCCAGTAGATTCTCGTTTTAAAGATATTACGACAGGAATTGCACCGCAAGCATTTTCAGAGTCGGACAAAACGATTCCAAATCTTGATTTCTTCAAGACTTATACAGCAGTTGAATTTGCTAATTATAAAACTGAGCAAGGTTTGGCAATGGAAGTGGATGACCTTGTCTTCATCCAAGATTATTTCAAATCCATCGGGCGCGTGCCAACGGAAACAGAATTGAAAGTGTTGGATACTTACTGGTCAGACCATTGCCGCCACACAACTTTTGAAACTGAGCTGAAGCATATTGACTTCTCAGCGTCTAAATTCCAAAAACAATTACAGGCAACTTATGATAAATATATTGCTATGCGTGATGAACTTGGACGTTCTGAAAAGCCGCAAACGCTTATGGATATGGCAACTATTTTTGGTCGTTACGAGCGTGCCAATGGCCGTTTGGATGACATGGAAGTATCAGACGAGATCAATGCTTGTTCGGTTGAAATCGAAGTTGATGTGAACGGTGTTAAAGAACCATGGCTTTTGATGTTCAAGAATGAAACACACAATCACCCAACAGAAATTGAACCATTTGGTGGTGCCGCAACGTGTATCGGTGGTGCAATCCGCGACCCATTGTCAGGACGTTCTTATGTTTATCAAGCAATGCGTATTTCAGGTGCTGGTGATATTACAACACCGATTGCTGAGACGCGTGCCGGCAAATTGCCGCAGCAAGTGATTTCTAAGACAGCGGCACATGGTTATTCTTCATATGGGAATCAAATCGGTCTTGCCACAACTTACGTTAAAGAATACTTCCACCCAGGATTCGTCGCTAAACGTATGGAACTTGGTGCCGTTGTCGGTGCAGCTCCTAAAGGGAATGTTGTTCGTGAAAAACCAGAAGCTGGTGATGTGGTTATTCTTCTCGGTGGTAAAACAGGCCGTGACGGTGTTGGTGGAGCCACAGGATCATCTAAGGTTCAAACCGTTGAATCTGTTGAAACAGCTGGCGCAGAAGTTCAAAAAGGGAATGCCATTGAAGAACGGAAGATTCAACGTCTTTTCCGCAATGGTAATGTGACTCGCCTCATTAAAAAATCAAACGACTTTGGTGCTGGTGGTGTCTGTGTGGCAATCGGTGAATTAGCTGATGGTCTTGAAATTAATCTGAATAAAGTACCACTTAAATACCAAGGGCTTAACGGAACTGAAATTGCTATTTCTGAATCACAAGAACGTATGGCTGTTGTGGTTCGTCCGAAAGATGTTGAGGCTTTCGTGGCAGAATGTCATAAAGAAAATATTGACGCGGTAGTGGTTGCCACAGTTACTGAAAAACCAAATCTTGTTATGACTTGGAATGGTCAAACAATCGTTGATATTGAACGTCGTTTCCTTGATACAAACGGTGTGCGTGTGGTGGTTGATGCAAACGTTGTGGATAAGGATGTTGCCCTTCCTGAGGTGCGTACAACATCAGCAGCAACACTTGAAGCAGACACAGTGAAAGTTCTGTCTGATCTTAACCACGCTAGTCAAAAAGGGTTGCAAACTATCTTTGACAGCTCGGTTGGGCGTTCAACAGTTAATCATCCAATCGGCGGTCGTTATCAAATCACACCAACAGAAAGTTCAGTTCAAAAACTTCCTGTTCAAAACGGTGTAACAACAACAGCATCAGTTATGGCACAAGGGTTCAACCCTTATATTGCGGAGTGGTCACCTTATCATGGTGCAGCTTATGCTGTTATCGAAGCAACAGCGCGTTTGGTGGCAACAGGTGCGAATTGGTCTAAAGCACGTTTCTCTTATCAAGAGTATTTCCAACGTATGGACAAACAAGCTGAACGCTTTGGACAACCAGTTTCAGCTCTTCTTGGTTCAATCGAAGCGCAATTGCAACTTGGTTTACCATCAATCGGTGGTAAAGACTCCATGTCAGGGACTTTTGAAGAATTGACAGTACCACCAACATTGGTTGCTTTTGGTGTGACAACGGCTGATAGTCGTAATGTTCTTTCGCCAGAATTTAAAGCAGCTGGTGAATACATTTACTACATTCCAGGGCAAGCTATTTCACAAGAGATTGATTTTGATTTGATTAAAGCTAATTTTGCTAAATTTGAAGCGATTCAAAAAGCACACCATATCACATCAGCTTCAGCTGTTAAATATGGTGGTGTGATTGAAAGCTTGGCACTTGCAGCTTTTGGTAACCATATCGGAGCTAAAGTAGAATTGGCAGAGCTTGCAACTAGCTTGACAGCACAACTCGGTGGCTTTATTTTTACATCTACTGAAGAAATTGCTGAAGTTAACAAAATCGGTGAAACAAGATCTGACTTTACACTTACTGTCAACGGTGTCAACCTTGCAGGAGATAAACTTCTTTCAGCCTTTGAAGGCAAACTCGAAGACGTTTACCCAACTGAATTTGAACAAAGTACAAAACTTGAAGATGTTCCGGCAATTGCTTCAGATGCAGTGATTAAAGCAAGTGAAAAAGTTGCTGAACCATTGGTTTACATCCCAGTATTCCCTGGTACAAATTCAGAATATGATTCAGCAAAAGCTTTTGAACAAGCTGGAGCAAAAGTGAATCTGGTACCATTTGTGACACTTGATGAAGCAGCAATTGAAGCATCTGTTGACACAATGGTTGACAACATCTGTAAAGCAAATATTATTTTCTTTGCAGGAGGTTTCTCAGCCGCTGATGAACCAGACGGTTCTGCTAAATTCATTGTCAACATCTTGTTGAACCAAAAAGTCCGCGCAGCTATTGACAACTTTATTGAAAAAGGTGGACTTATCATCGGTATCTGTAATGGATTCCAAGCGCTTGTGAAATCAGGCCTGCTTCCATACGGTAACTTTGAAGAAGCGACCGAAACAAGTCCGACACTCTTCTATAATGATGCTAACCAACATGTGGCGAAAATGGTTGAAACACGTATTTCCAATACGAACTCACCTTGGCTTGCCGGTGTCAAAGTTGGTGATATTCATGCAATCCCAGTATCACATGGTGAAGGGAAATTTGTCGTAACAGATGAAGAATTTGCAGAACTCCGCGACAACGGACAAATCTTCAGTCAATACGTGGATTTTGATGGCAAACCAAGCATGGATTCTAAATACAATCCAAACGGCTCTATTAATGCGATTGAAGGGATTACTAGCAAGAACGGTCAAATCATTGGTAAAATGGGACATTCAGAACGTTACGAAGACGGCCTTTTCCAAAATATTCCAGGAAATAAAGACCAACATCTCTTTGCAAGTGCTGTGCGTTACTTTACAGGGGAATAATACTCGTCAAATATCAAAAGAAACTATGATTTCGGATTCTTTTGATAATGATTGAGCATAAAAATGACAGAAAAATAAGAGGAAATGTCAGTGACATACGAAGTTAAATCTCTAAATGAAGAATGTGGTGTTTTTGGGATTTGGGGGCATCCTCAAGCAGCTCAAGTGACTTATTTTGGACTTCACAGTCTTCAACACCGCGGTCAAGAAGGTGCTGGTATCGTCACAAACGATAAGGGCAAACTTCTTCAGCACCGTAATACTGGTCTTCTTTCAGAAGTATTTAAAAATCCTGCTGATTTGGAAAAATTAACAGGAACTGCTGCTATTGGTCACGTTCGCTATGCGACTGCTGGCTCTGCGTCTATTAATAATATTCAACCATTTCTTTACAACTTTACAGACGAGCAATTTGGACTTTGCCACAATGGTAATTTGACAAATGCAGTATCATTGAAAAAAGAATTGGAAGACCAAGGGGCGATTTTTAATGCCTCATCTGATACTGAAATTCTAATGCATTTGATTCGCCGTAGCCATAATCCTGAATTTATCGGTAAAGTCAAAGAAGCGTTGAACACTGTCAAAGGTGGCTTTGCTTATCTTTTGATGACAGAAGATAAATTGATTGCTGCGCTTGACCCAAATGGTTTTCGTCCCTTGTCAATTGGGCAAATGGCAAATGGTGCTTGGGTAGTATCAAGTGAAACGTGTGCCTTTGAAGTGGTTGGTGCTAAATGGGTTCGTAATGTAAAACCAGGAGAACTTGTTATCATTGATGACAATGGCATTCAGTATGACACTTACACAAATGATACACAGCTTGCTATCTGTTCAATGGAATACATCTATTTTGCACGACCTGACAGTGATATTTATGGTGTCAATGTTCACACGGCTCGTAAAAATATGGGGAAACGTTTGGCACAGGAATTTCAACATGAAGCCGATATTGTCGTTGGTGTACCGAATTCATCACTTTCAGCAGCGATGGGATTTGCTGAAGAATCAGGTCTCCCAAATGAAATGGGCTTGGTGAAAAATCAGTACACACAACGTACTTTCATTCAACCGACACAAGAGTTGCGTGAGCAAGGTGTTCGCATGAAGCTCTCAGCCGTATCTGGTGTTGTTAAAGGTAAGCGCGTGGTCATGGTTGATGATTCTATCGTGCGTGGAACTACATCGCGTCGTATCGTTCGTTTGCTTCGTGAAGCTGGTGCGACAGAAGTTCATGTGGCAATCGGTAGTCCAGAATTGAAATACCCATGTTTCTACGGTATCGATATTCAAAATCGTCGTGAATTGATTTCAGCTAATCATACCAAAGATGAAGTTTGTGAGATTATCGGTGCTGATAGCTTGACTTACTTGTCAATTGACGGTTTGATTGAATCAATCGGTCTTGATACAGATGCACCTAATGGTGGTTTGTGTGTGGCTTACTTTGACGGTAAGTATCCAACACCACTTTACGATTACGAAGAACCTTACCTCAAAAGCTTAGAAGAAAAAACAAGCTTCTATATTCATGAAGTTAATGAAAATAAATAGAACTGTTTAATAGCTCTGCTGTTTCCCAAAAGGAGAAAAATATTATGACAAAAAAATGCTTATGCTCCACGTCTTACCACTGACTAAAGGCTAAAGCATTTGTCAATGGACGCTTTGTCCTATGGGACCAAAGCTAAAGACCTGACTAGCTTTTTCAGTCAAAAGAATGGTTTAACTGAAAAAACGTCGCAATCTCCAATATGGTTTTTTGACAAAAAAGAGAAGGAAAATTATTATGACAAAAAATGCTTATGCTCAATCTGGTGTTGATGTTGAAGCGGGTTATGAAGTTGTTGCACGTATCAAAAAACACGTTGCGCGTACTGAACGTGCAGGTGTTATGGGAGCTCTTGGTGGCTTTGGTGGGATGTTCGACCTTACAAAAACTGGCGTGAAAGAACCTGTTTTGATTTCAGGAACTGATGGTGTGGGAACAAAACTCATGCTTGCCATTAAATATGACAAACACGATACGATTGGCCAAGACTGTGTAGCCATGTGTGTCAATGACATCATTGCAGCTGGTGCTGAACCACTTTACTTCCTAGATTACATTGCTACTGGTAAAAATGAACCTGTAAAACTTGAACAAGTCGTTGCAGGTGTTGCGGAAGGTTGTGTTCAATCTGGCGCAGCTCTTATCGGTGGTGAAACTGCTGAAATGCCTGGTATGTATGGTGAAGATGATTATGATTTGGCTGGTTTTGCAGTAGGTGTGGCTGAAAAAAACCAAATCATTGACGGGTCAAAAGTTTCTGATGGTGATGTTCTTCTTGGACTTGCTTCCAGTGGGATTCACTCAAATGGTTATTCACTTGTCCGTCGTGTCTTTGCTGATTATACAGGCGAAGAGGTTCTTCCAGAGCTTGAAGGCAAAAAATTAAAAGAAGTGCTGCTTGAACCAACACGTATCTATGTCAAAGCGGTGCTTCCACTTATCAAGGAAGAATTGGTCAATGGTATTGCTCACATCACTGGTGGTGGTTTCATCGAAAATGTCCCACGGATGTTTGCAGATGATTTAGCTGCTGAAATCGAAGAAGATAAAGTTCCTGTTCTTCCAATTTTCAAAGCTCTTGAAAAACACGGTAACATCAAACACGAAGAAATGTTTGAAATCTTTAACATGGGTATTGGTTTGATGTTGGCAGTTAGCCCTGATAAGGTTGAGCGTGTGAAAGAATTGCTTGACGAACCAGTTTACGAACTTGGTCGTATCGTTAAAAAAGCTGATGCAAGTGTGGTGATTAAATAATGAAAAAAATCGCAGTTTTTGCGAGTGGTAATGGGTCAAATTTTCAAGTCATTGCAGAGCAATTTCCAGTTGAGTTTGTCTTTTCAGACCACAGGGATGCATATGTCTTAGAACGTGCAGAAAAACTCGGTGTGACAGCTCATGCTTTTGAACTCAAAGAGTTTGACAATAAAGCAGCCTACGAGGAGGCTATTGTTGCTTTGCTTGAAAAAAATGATATTGATTTGGTTTGTCTAGCTGGTTATATGAAGATTGTTGGTCCGACTCTGCTAGCAGCTTACGAAGGCCGTATCATCAATATTCACCCAGCTTATCTGCCAGAATTTCCAGGTGCTCATGGGATTGAAGATGCCTGGAATGCTGGTGTCAGTCAATCCGGTGTGACCGTTCACTGGGTTGACAATGGTGTTGACACGGGAAAAGTGATTAAACAAGTTCGTGTGCCTCGTCTGGCTGATGATACCATTGACAGTTTTGAAGCTCGTATTCATGAAGCAGAGTATAAACTCTATCCAGATGTTTTGGAGAGCTTAGGAGTTAAGAAAAAGTAGTCCGTGTATTTGATAGCGTAGTTAGCTATTAGTATGCTGCCTTATAAGGAGATTATGATGATAAAAAAGATTTTGGCGTTTGTATTAACTTTTATTGTCGTTGCCTTTATAGTAAATGTACTATTTGGTAATCTTGAAAATCCATAGCATCTTAGTTTAGCTTATGCTATCGGGCTTATTGCTGGCATTATGATTGACTGGTTTATTTTTTATAGAAAGTAGGACTGAAATGACAAAACGTGCACTAATTAGTGTTTCTGATAAAGCGGGCATTGTTGAATTTGCTCAAGAATTGAAAAAACTTGGTTGGGATATTATCTCGACTGGTGGAACAAAAGTTGCGCTTGATAAAGCAGGTGTGGAGACTATTGCGATTGATGATGTGACTGGTTTTCCGGAAATGTTGGATGGTCGTGTGAAAACACTTCATCCAAATATTCATGGTGGTCTTTTGGCCCGTCGCGATCTTGACAGCCACCTTCAAGCCGCAAAAGATAACCACATTGAATTGATCGACCTTGTTGTGGCTAACCTTTACCCATTCAAAGAAACTATTCTGAAACCAGAAGTGACTTACGCTGATGCGGTTGAAAATATTGATATCGGTGGTCCTTCCATGCTTCGCTCGGCTGCTAAAAACCACGCTAGTGTCACAGTTGTCGTTGACCCAGCTGATTACGCTGTTGTTTTGGATGAATTGTCAGCTAATGGTGAAACAAGCTTTGAAACTCGCCAACGTTTGGCAGCAAAAGTTTTCCGTCACACCGCAGCTTATGACGCTTTAATTGCAGAATATTTCACAAAACAAGTTGGTGAAACAAAACCTGAAAAACTCACAATCACTTACGATTTGAAACAACCAATGCGTTATGGTGAAAATCCTCAACAAGACGCTGATTTCTACCAAAAAGCTTTGCCAACAGATTACTCAATTGCTTCTGCTAAACAATTAAACGGTAAAGAATTGTCATTTAACAACATCCGCGATGCTGACGCTGCAATCCGTATTATCCGTGATTTCAAAGACCACCCGACTGTTGTTGCTCTTAAACACATGAATCCATGTGGTATCGGACAAGCTGACGATATTGAAACAGCTTGGGATTACGCTTATGAAGCTGACCCAGTTTCAATCTTTGGTGGAATTGTTGTGCTGAATCGCCAAGTTGACGCAGCAACTGCTAAGAAAATGCACGCTATTTTCCTTGAGATCATCATTGCACCAAGTTATTCAGAAAAAGCCCTTGAAATCTTGACAACGAAGAAGAAAAACTTGCGGATTCTTCAATTGCCATTTGAAGCTCAAGAAGCTAGCCAAGTTGAAAAAGAATACACGGGTGTTGTCGGTGGGCTTTTGGTTCAAAACCAAGATGTTATTGAAGAAAATCCAGCGGATTGGAAGGTTGTAACCAAACGACAACCAAACGACCAAGAAAAAACAGCGCTTGAATTTGCTTGGAAAGCGATCAAATATGTGAAATCAAACGGTATCATCGTGACAAATGACCACATGACACTTGGTGTCGGTCCTGGTCAAACCAATCGTGTGGCTTCTGTTCGTATTGCTCTTGACCAAGCGAAAGACCGTCTTGACAGTGCGGTCCTTGCTAGTGATGCTTTCTTCCCATTTGCGGACAATGTTGAAGAAATCGCAGCTGCAGGTGTGAAAGCAATCATCCAACCTGGTGGGTCCGTCCGTGACCAAGAATCTATTGACATGGCTGATAAATATGGCATTGCCATGGTGTTTACAGGCGTACGGCATTTTAGACATTGAAAATAGTATAAAAACCTTGGATTTGTTTTCCAAGGTTTTTAAAGTTGTTCAGAGGAACTTATTTTGGATAAATGTAACTAACTGCTCCTTGTCCAGCTGCATGAGGATTGAACCAGCCACGGAAGTTGCCAATATACTGTTTCCCAGCGTAGTTGGCCTCTTGAATCTGAATGCGTGTGTTTGAGGCTACGTGAGTAACAACTCCAACATGACCGTAGCCACCGTCTGTCCAACAAATAATAGCCCCTACTTGTGGAGTTGTACCGGTTTTAAAACCAGCTCGTCTGGCGCTAGCAGCCCAATCACCACCATTGCCCCAGTAATTGCCAGCCCAAGGCGCAAGAGCTTTGGCGCCCCAAGTGCATTGCCCTTTTGGATAAGTCGTTGCTGCGGCATAATTTGGTTGGAAAGAAACAGCAGGTTTCTCTACTTGATAGCTCGTACCAGTTAGTCCAATCATTTGACCGTTGAGATTGCGGTAGACATGTGTGTGGAAAAGCCCGCTACCAGTGTGTTTTTGCGTATCAATTGTGAACTTGTAGATACCATTTCCAGTTTTAGTAGCTGTGTACCACTGGATATCATCTTGCCCGTTGACTTCAGACCAAGTCGGTAGGGTAATCGATCCGTCTCCGTAGGCATCTGTCACTGTCACCTCATAAAGATAAGTTGAGCGCTTATTGACAGATACTTTGGTTTTAATTTTTTCTGCGGACATAGCAACCGAATCCGTTGCGTAACTATGCTCGCTACCGTCTTTATATTTTACATAAATATGATTGGTGTATGTTCCAGACAAAACTTGATGATTGCGAATATCAAATGCTGCCGTAAATGTTCCGTCACCGTGATTAGTGGCTGCATACCACTTGATATTGCTTTGATTGCTCGTGCTCCAAATAGGTACTCGGACAGATTGAATCGGTTTGGACTTTGAAGTTTCACTAACTTTGACGGTATAAGTCCCTTGTTCTTGATTGATATTTTCAACAGAGAAGAATGGTTTTTGCTCTTCTTCAGAAGGCAATTTATCAGCATCAACTTGGGCAGTGATTCCAGCTAAGCCAGTAAACTCTGGTTTGACATAGCTTTCTCCGTAAAGATGAATGTGATAAGTTCCTGTGTCATAGTTGTGTTTTTTTAGCTCAACTCTAACATTGTAGCTTCCATCAGGATTTTTAGTAGCTGCATGCCATTGAAGATCATCCTGTCCGTTGCGGTCAGACCAAGCCGGAACAGTTAGTTTGTAGATTGTTTCAGGAACATTTTTGATCTGAATATCCATGATACCAGGCTCAGGAAAGCTAGTCTGAATAGTAGGATTTGGTTTTTCAAGGTTAAAAGTGGTGCCATTTAATCCAATCATCTTTCCGTTTTTACTTTCATAAGTATGAACATGGTAAACACCGTATCCTTTATGATTGGATAAGTCAATTTCTGTTGTGTCTTGCCCTGCTGTATACCACTTGATATCATCTTGTCCTTTTTCGTCAGACCAAACAGCGTGTAAAATATTGGCATTTGTTTGATCTTTGTTTCGAGTAAAGGATATTTGAGCAGTCTTTCCTAAAACGGTTGTAGAAACCGTGCCGCTAGCTGGTTTTTCTACTTTGAAAGTCGTTCCGTTTAAACCGACCATTTTTCCATTGATATTGATATAGGTGTGGACGTGAAAGGTTCCATAACCAGTGTGCTGACGCAAATCAATAGCTGTAGTTGGTGTCTGGGGCGCGGAATACCACTTAATGTCATCTTGCCCATTTTCATCAGACCAAACAGCATGGTAAATGGTGTAAGGAACTTGTGTCTGTGAGCGTGTGTAGTTAATAGAAGCTGTATTTCCAGAAACATTGACGGTAATGTTGTTAGCAAGAGTTGCTGGATTTGAGCTTTTTTGAGCATTATCTGCTTCCGAGGCTTGAGCAGTTAGTTGAGCAGAAAAAACGCCCAAAATAGTGCTAGATAGTAAAAATAATTGACTGTATTTCTTCATAAATCTCCTTTGAATAAATAATTTGGATAGTTCCATTTAGATTATTCGGGAAAAAGATTGAAAGATAGTATAATTTTTAAATATTTTGAGGAATTGAGGCTATAAGCTGTTTTGGGATTTATGTTAGAAATATTGACTAATTGTTAATATATTATTAATTGGTTATCATAAGAGTTCTTAATAACTTTGGTTAACCATTGAATTCTTGGTAAAATACTATTTATTTTGTTAAAATGAAATAAGATGGCTCTATTTGATGTGATAGGGTAGATATTCTTGTACGGATGAATAGAGTGAAAATCAATTAGTTTTTACAAATAACTGATAAGTTATTTATCAGTTAGTGGAAATATATAAGAGGAGAGCTAAAATGCTTGTTTTTTGATATAATTAAATAAAAAATTTAGTAGAAATGTAGAAATATGAAAAAATTTCAAGTATTCACTCCTTCTCAATACGTTGAGCAGATGTTAGATGAAGTTGGTTATCAAGGTGTCGAAATTTTAAAGAAAACTTTTCTGGAGAATTCAGTTGGAGAAGGAAATATTTTACTAGCTGCCATTAAGCGCTATGTAATGGTTGCAAAACAGGAAGGATTTTCCACGGAGGAAATTCAATCTGATTTAGAAAAGTATTTTATTAGCTTTGAAATAGATGAAGTTGTACTTAATACATGCATAGAAAGATTAAATCAGTTGATTTCAGAATATGGAATAAAAGATGTTAAGTGGGATATTAGAAAAGAGGATTACTTAAAATCATCTATTGAAATGCCAGTAAATTATATTGTTGGAAATCCGCCATACATTACTTATCAAGAATTAAAAGAAAAAGATAGAGCTTACTTAAAAGCAAACTTTATTTCTTGTTATAAAGGGAAATTTGATTATTGTTATGCTTTTACTGAGAAAAGTCTGAGAGATTTATCAGAAACAGGTAAGTTAGCATATTTAATACCAAGTAGTATTTTTAAAAATGTTTTTGCTTATAATTTAAGAAATCTTATGATTAATAATTTGATCAAGATTGTTGATTATAAGCATACTCATATATTTGGTAAAATACTAACTTCTTCTGCAGTTATTATAATTGATAATAACAATATTTCATCTAATTTTGATTATAGTGATGTTGATAATAAAAGATTTTTAACAATAAACAAGAGAAATTTATCAGAAAAGTGGTATTTTGAATATAATACAAATAAGATAAAGAGTGATATCACATTTGGAGAACTGTTTAAAGTTTCAAATAGTGTAGCTACATTATCTAATGAGGTATTTATAGTATCTGAGGAAATGGATTTGGAGTTAGAGTGTGAAATATTGAGACCAGCAGCTAGCCCAAGAAGGTTATCAAAAAATATCATAGAAAAGATTATTTTTCCTTATAAGTATGAGAATGATGAACTTATAAGGTACTCAAAAGAAGAATTTGAAATGAGCTTTCCTAAAGTAACCAGTTACCTTAGGGAACAGAAAAAAATTTTAGATAAAAGAAAATCGGATGGGGAATGGTTTGAGTATGGTCGATCTCAAGGTCTAAAATTTATGAATCAGGAAAAATTAATGATTTCATCAGTAATTACAGAAAAAGTCAATGTATATAAATTAGATTCTCAAACAATACCTTATTCAGGGTTTTATATTATACCAATAGCAGAAGAGACTTTAGATTTTGCTAAAGAAATCCTTGAATCAAAAGAGTTTTACAGCTATCTAGAAACTAGAGCAATTAATGCGAGTGGAAAATCAATCCGTATATCTGTGAACGATGTGAAAAATTACCCAATAAAGAAATGAGGAGAAATCTATGGCAAAAATAGTTAAAGAAGTAAGTTTCAAATCAACTACAAGAACGGTAAACCTTTTAGGAAGAGATAATGTATTAGATTATAGAAGTGCGATATTAGAATTAGTGAAAAATAGTTATGACGCATTCTCTAATCAGGTTAATATTCGAATAGATGGGGAAACTATTGGTAAAGGAAAGGATAAAAAAGCTACTTCAATAGAAATAATTGACGATGGTCAAGGAATGAGCTTAGATAAAATTATTGATGTTTTTTTTACATTAGGAACTGATGATAAAACATACATAACATCTATAAAGAACCAAGAATTTGAGCGTGTGATGAATGGTTCTATGGGAATAGGTAGATTGTCACTCGGTAGACTTGGAAATGTAAGTTGCGTTATTACTTCAGATGGTAGAGAAGCTTATAGATTTAGTATAAATTGGAATAGCTTCATAACAGGAGAATCTTTAGATACTGTAAAGATAAATATAGAACAGCTGTCAATGGATGAGTTTGTATCAGAGTATACAAATAGAGGTTTAGAGAATAAAAAGTGTACAGGCACCATTTTAATAGCCAGCGAGCTGAAAGATGAATGGTTGCTATCAGATAAGAGTCAGGTAGGAACAAATTATTCTTTGTTGAAGCTTACTTTAAACAAATTAAAAAATCCACTTAAATTAGAGAAATCAGGCGAATTTGTAGTCATATTAGACTATTTTGGAGAGGAAGAAAAAATAGAGCCGTCTTTAGCTGATGTCTCAACAGATGCAGAAATTTCTTTTGCTTTTTCACACGATAGTGATATGTTAGTCTTAGATGGTTATTTTGATGAAATTGATATTAATCAATTACCGGCGGATTTTGTAAATGCGAAATTTGATAAGCTAAAAAATTATATTCAAGATAATAATGGTAAAAAAAGAAGTAGGTACCATTTTGAACGAGAGTTTAAAATTTCAGAGTATATTTCTGATAATATACCTAATAATCCGATAGGAGATTTTGATGGAGTTCTCTATTTTACAAAGAGAACAGGTTCTAATAAGTATCTTTTTTTTAAGAAACCAGCAATGAGAACCAATACAGTTGATATTGAACCTGGAATTTTATTATATCGTGATGGTTTTAGGATTAGACCATACGGAGAAATTGATACTATAGGATTTGACTGGTTAGGAATTGAAAAAGAAAGAACAAAAAATCCAGCTGGTGTTGGCCGCAGTGGCTATATAATGCAAGCAAATCAGCTAAGTGGTTATGTAAATATTACTAAAGAAAAGAACGAATGGTTTGAAGATCAAGCTAACCGTGAAGGATTAAAAAATAGTGGGGAGCTTGAATATCTCGAGAGTGTCATTCTCAGAATTATAAAAGACTTTTCTTCTATACGTTCAGAAATTATTATTTTATATAATGAATTTTTGAAAGAGAAAGCTGATGTTCCGCATTTTAGTGAAGAAGGAAAGAAGACAAAGAAAAAGTTAGACAATCTTGTTAATAAGTATCAGGGCAATTTACAAGAGCTTTATAAAGATCCGGACTATGAAGCATTGGTCTCTAACCCACAATCGTTATTTGAAATGTATTCATTACAGGATACCACTGAGGAAGAAAATAGTTCTCTGGTTAGTGAGAGTGATACATTACGAACTATGGCAACTCAAGGAATAGTTATGTCAACTTTTGCTCATCAAATAAAAAATGATAAGAAATTCTTTCAGCAGATACCCCAAAATCTAATAGATACTGGGGATTATTATTCGGAGCATTTTAATTCGGATTTTCATGAAATTGAACAACCGTACAATTTATATGATTTTGCAAAAGCGGTTGGAAGAAAAACAACTAATATACTTGGATTTTTGGAGAGTAGCGTTAATAATCCAATAAGAGATAAAAAAGAGAAAATTAATTTATCATCATATTTATTTAAAATTTATTCTTGGTGGGATAATTCGGTTAAAGATAATTTTTATTCATATGATTATTTAGTTAATGGTAAATCATCTAGAGAATCTTTACCTGAGCAGATTAAAAATATTTATATTTATGCCAGCGAAACTCAATTAGATAGCATTTTTCTAAACTTAATAACTAATTCTTATAAAAATTTTAAATATCCAAAAAAAATTAAACACAGAATAATTAACATTGAGCTAGAAGTTGTAGATTGTGACTTGATTAAGATAACTTATGAAGATAACGGTAATGGTCTAAATAAGAACATAAAAAATTCAGATATAATTTTTGAAGCTTACAAGTCGTATACTAAAGGTGGGACTGGTCTAGGGATGACAATCCTAGCTTCAGTTATATCTAATTTAAGAGGTGATACGGAATTGTTATCTAATCCTGGTGAGTCTGGATTTAAAATTAGAATGACTTTAAAAGGTGGAGTTGAATAAAATGTCTGAAAAAAAAGTAATCTATTATATTGATGATGATGAAGATGCTATTTATACATTAAAAGATCTAAAAGAAATTTTTTTAAGCAAAGGATATGATGTCCAGTTTCTAGGAATAAAAAATGAAGCATCAAAGGAAGAATTTTTAACAAAATTATATTCAAAAGAAAAATACGGAATTATTTTAGACTATGATTTATCTATGAGTGAAATTTATGGGGATGCAATTGAACTATGGCAAACTATTAAGAAACAAAATCCTTTCTTTCCTGTTTGTATTTATACTTCTCACAGTAATGATGTTCAAATTGACTCTTCAGTAGAGAAGAAATTTTCTAAAAATGAATACTCACTGGGTGGACAGGTATTTACTAAGGAAGATGAAATTGATAGTATGTTAAAATATATTGATGAGCAAGTTAAGTTAGGAATAGAAAATATCAATACGCTGGAGAGAGTAAATCAAGGTTTAAAGAAATCAGATGCTTTTTCAACGGAAGTGGCAATTAATGAAACTAAAATAGAACATCAATTTTCTATTAATCAGCCTCGACTCTTAAATGATGATGTTGCTGATCGTTTAGACAGTTTAATAGCAAAGGCTTATAAGATTATTGATGAATCGGGGGATATATAGTGAATTATATCAGGAAATTATATAAGCAAGATTATAGAGGATTTGAATCTTTACCACATAGACGAGAAAATGTTATTGAAAAGTATTCTATTAAAAGTCAAAGGTCATTATTAAAAGAATATTTAGTGGAAGACTTTGAAGGGAAGTGTATATATTGTGGGTGGAATTGTAAGCGATATGGTGCAGCTAGTTTCCATATAGAACATATTAAAAGTCAAATAGATAATAAAGCGTTAATAGATGACTATAATAATTTGGCATTAAGCTGTCCAATATGTAATACAACCAAAAATAAAAAACCTCTTCCTTCTAATTTGGATCCTTTAGGTGAAGAGTATAAAAATTTATTTTATAGAAATAATAGAGGAGCGATTGTAACGAATAATGATATTAAGGATCATGAAAAAGCTTTGTCACAAAAATATATTAAAATTCTTGGTTTATCGAAAGAACTATATAAATTAGACTATGTGCAAACTTCTCTTAATATTATTAAGAAAAGGTTAAGACAATCAGATAAAATTAACTTAGAGTTAATAAATAGTATTACAGAGATTTTGGATTTTATTGATGATCATTATACTCGACAAAGTAATTTAACATTGTAGAAATAAATGATTTTGTTCTTTTATAAAAGATACTCGTGGTGCTAGTTAAACTCAAAACACTATAAAAAGCCCCAAAGGACTATACTGTAAGTGACGAAACAAACAGGAGGTTGTCCAAATAAGCCACTTACAGTATACCGCTAAATCCCATCATTTACAATGGAATATGAAGCAATTATCCAAAATTTGTCATCAGCTTTATCGGGATTATTACCCTGATTCATTGAAGCATCGCCGTAATGTCAGCTTGTCAAAAGTTTCGGATGAATCTCTATTAGTCTTACTGCTCTTGCAAGCTGAACTAAGAATCAAATCCCAACATCATTTTCACCGAATCTGCCAACTATTTCCCTGTGGTCGACTGCTTGAAAGAAGTCGCTTTAATCGTCGCTCAAGACAGTTGATTTGGTTGCTACAACTCATTCGACAGGCGATGAATGACCAAATCTCCTCCGATACGATTGCCATCGTAGACAGTTCTCCCCTACCACTTTGTCAGTCTGTTCGTAACCATAGAGCAAGTATTTTCGAAGGATTGGTAGACATTGGCTACAATGCGTCAAAACACCAGTGGTTTTACGGTTTCAAAGTTCACATGCTCGTTACCTTATCTGGCTATATTCTGAACTATATTGTCACCTCAGCTTCTGTTCATGATATCAAAGCGGTGGAGGATTTATTGGAAGGCTGCCAACAATCTGTGATTTTAGCAGATTTAGGGTATCTCAGTCAGGCTCTTAAAAATCGGTTGAAACAGAGAGGGTATCACTTATGGACCCCACTGCGTCAGAACATGGAAGGAGCGAGCCAGCATAACAACTGGAGATTACTGGCTATGAGGCGAACCATTGAAACGCGCTTTTCTGAGTTATGTGCTCTCTTTGATATGGAACACACCTTCGCCAGAGGAGTAGCTGGACTACAACTGAGGATTGAACAAATCCTATTGGCTTATAATTTGAGCTATTTTGAGTTTAACTAGCACCATGGGTAAAAGATATATAATTTTTCCATTCCCTGCATCACATTGTACTGACCCCCAAAAGTTAGACAAATAATTTATTGAAAGGATTTAGTTCTGTATTGCACCGGACTAAGTCCTTTTAGTTTTACCTTAATCCGTTTGTTGTTGTAATAATCAATATAGTCTACAATAGCTTGTTCCAATTGCTCAAGTGAGTGAAACGTCTTCTCATAACCATAAAACATCTCAGACTTAAGAATACCAAAGAAGGACTCCATCATACCGTTATCTGGACTGTTTCCTTTACGTGACATGGACGGTTGGATCCCCTTATTCTCTAAAAATTGATGGTAAGAAGTGTGTTGGTATTGCCATCCTTGGTCACTATGGAGGATAGTGTTCTCATATCTCTTATCTGTAAAAGCTTTCTCCAACATGGTTTTCACTTGTTCCAAATTCGGTGAAGTAGAGAGATTATAAGCAATGATTTCACTATTAAAACCATCTAAAACTGGCGACAAATACAATTTCTGTGTGCTATTTGCAATGGCAAACTCTGTCACATCCGTATAGCACTTTTCCATTGGTTTGGATGCTTCAAACTGGCGTTGAATAAGGTTATCTGCTTTCTTGCCAATCTCTCTTTGGTAGGAAGAATACTTCCGTTTCCGACGAATTCGAGCCGCCAAACCAAGGACTTTCATCAGCCGTTGAAGCTTTTTATGATTGACCGTATAACCACGATTCCTTAATTCTAAATGGATTCGACGATAGCCATAGTTGCCTTTAGGTTCATTATAAATGGACTGAATTTCAACTTTAAGTTCTTGATTCTTATCTGGTTGATCTAGCTGTTTTAAGTGATAGTAGTAAGTTGAGCGAGCTAAATGTGCCGTTTCAAGAAGTAAATCTAGTCGAAATCCTGCTGAAACCATTTCTCTAATTGTCTCTGCCTTTCTCGCTCTAGGGCTTCGTCCCTTTCCTCTAATTCTTTTAACTTTTTTAGGTAGGCCACCTCAGTCCATAAGCGTTCATTCTCCTCCTGAAGTCGCTCTAGTTCTGTCATTTCTTCCCAAGTTTTCTTCCGTTTACGTCCCATTTTAGCTGCTCTCCCTCTTATTTTCTCAACAATAGTATACCCGTTTTTCTTGCATTGCGCCAGCCAATTCGGAAGCATTCCTTGGTTTGGGAGGGCATAATCTAGAGATACACTTCTTTGTGAACAACCTTCCAGCAGAACTTTATCCATCATTTCTTGTTTTAATTCAGGGGAATAGTAACGATTCTTCTCTTTCTTGATGATTTCTATTCCATAACGGTCAATTAATTTCACCATGTACTTTAGACCAGAAATATCCACACCAAATCTTTTTGAAAGCTGCTTGAAGCTTTGTCCTTGTTTTCTTAGTTCATAGATCTGGACTTTATCATCATAAGTTAGTTTCATTTAAAAACACCCCAAAAGTTAGATTTTTCTGTCTAACTTTTGGGGTGCGGTTCACATTTGTGGTGCTTTTCTTTTTCGAATAAATTGGATTAGAAGTTCAAAAATCCGAACAAATATGTTATAATGGTTCTATATAATTCGTAAAACGAAAGGAATTGAACCCGAGTGGAAAGTTCGGAATTTAGAAAGATTGTCTTGTGTGTCAGTACAATACGGTGATTCTCTAAAATTCTGTTGCTTTTCTGTTTGTTCTTGGTATCTTGCGTCATGAAACTATTAGTTGTTGGTTCGGGTGGTCGTGAGCATGCGATTGCTAAGAAGTTGTTGGAGTCACCGCAGGTGGATCAGGTCTTTGTGGCTCCTGGAAATGACGGGATGACCTTCGACGGTCTTAAGTTGGTTTCGATTGGGATTTCTGAGCATGCAGCGCTGATTGACTTTGCTAAAGCAAATGATGTTGCTTGGACTTTCATTGGTCCTGATGATGCGCTAGCGGCAGGTATCGTTGATGATTTCAATCAGGCTGGACTTAAGGCTTTTGGTCCGACTCGGCTGGCTGCGGAGCTGGAGTGGTCCAAGGATTTTGCCAAGTCAATCATGAAAAAATACGGTGTGCCGACAGCACGCTACGAAACTTTTTCAGACTTTGAAAAAGCTAAAACCTATATCGAAAAAGAGGGCGCTCCAATCGTGGTGAAAGCGGACGGCTTGGCCTTGGGGAAAGGTGTGGTAGTCGCTGAAACGGTGGAAGAAGCGGTCGAAGCAGCGCATGAAATGCTTTTAGACAATAAATTCGGCGATTCTGGTGCGCGTGTGGTGATTGAGGAATTTTTGACTGGAGAGGAATTTTCTCTTTTTGCCTTTGTTAATGGTGACAAGTTTTACATCATGCCAACGGCTCAGGACCACAAACGTGCTTATGACGGTGACAAGGGTCCTAATACAGGCGGTATGGGTGCTTATGCGCCCGTGCCACATCTGTCAGCAAGCGTGGTTGAAACTGCGGTTGACACCATTGTCAAGCCAGTGCTGGAGGGGATGATTAAAGAAGGGCGACCTTATGTCGGTGTCCTCTATGCAGGCCTGATCCTGACCGAGGAAGGCCCTAAGGTCATTGAGTTTAATGCTCGCTTTGGTGATCCTGAGACGCAGGTTATTCTGCCACGCCTGACTTCTGACTTGGCGCAGAACATCACGGACATTTTGGAGGGCAAGGAGCCAGATATGACCTGGACGGACAGCGGTGTGACCTTGGGCGTTGTCGTGGCTTCTGAAGGTTATCCACTTGCCTACGAAAAAGGTGTAATCTTGCCAGAAAAGACTGACGGTGATATCATCACCTACTATGCGGGCGCCAAGTTTGATGAAAATGGCAAATCACTGCTGTCCAATGGCGGCCGAGTCTATATGTTAGTCACCACATCTGACAGCGTTTCAGCTGCGCAGGAAAAAATTTACGCCCAACTCGACAAACAAGACACGACTGGACTTTTCTACAGAACTGACATCGGGAGTAAGGCTCTTGAAAAATAAAAGGTGTATACTAGTTAGTGCTTGTTTACTTGGAGAAAATTGCAAGTACAATGGAGGCAATAATTATAATCAAGCTGTTATTGACTTTGTTGCGGATAAAGATGTCTTAGCAGTGTGCCCGGAAGTTGCGGGCGGCTTACCAGTTCCAAGAGAGCCAGTAGAGATTTTAAAAGGGCGGCCATGTGATGTTAATGGGAATTTTTATGATAAAGAATTTCAAGTAGGAATTGATCGCACATTGTCTAGTTTAGCTGAAAAAAATATTGACTTTGCTATTCTTCAGTCCCGAAGTCCCTCTTGTGGTGTCAACCAGATTTACGATGGTCGTTTTACTGGTCGAAAAATAGAGGGCAGCGGTCTTTTTGCACAAGCATTAAAAAAACGAGGCTACAGAGTTATTGATGCTGAAGATATAATTAAATAAAGTATAGCGCTAGCTCAAGCGACCAAAGGTCGCTATGAAACCATGCCTGCTATCGCTGTGGTATTTTGGGAAAGTTTGTAGCTCAAAGGTCTACAAACCTAGTTAAGAAGATTTTTTAGATGTGATTTTAGCTTTTCCTCGATTTTTAAGAAAAGGTAAGAAGAGAAGCGTAACATTGCATACAAGAAAGCTCACGACGGCCCCGCAGCCTAAGGCGGGTTTGAAAAAAGGAGAAATTATGCAACCAATTATTTCTATCATTATGGGTTCTAAATCCGACTGGGAAACCATGAAAAAGGCAGCCCAAGTTCTGGAGGACTTCGGTGTTGTTTATGAAAAAAAGGTGGTCTCTGCCCACCGAACACCAGACCTTATGTTTCGATATGCTGAGGAAGCGCGTGGCCGTGGGATTAAGGTTATCATTGCAGGGGCTGGTGGTGCAGCTCATCTGCCGGGTATGGTAGCAGCTAAAACAACGTTGCCGGTTATCGGTGTGCCTGTCAAATCTCGTGCTTTGAGCGGAGTGGACTCACTTTACTCTATCGTGCAAATGCCTGGCGGCGTGCCTGTGGCAACAATGGCTATCGGCGAAGCAGGTGCGACCAATGCAGCGCTCTTTGCTTTGCGCTTGCTGTCTGTTGAAGATGCCAAAATTGCCCAAGCACTAGCTGATTTTGTAGAAAAACAAGGAAAGATTGCTGAGGAGTCTAGCAATGAACTCAACTAAAACGATTGGAATTATCGGTGGCGGTCAATTAGGACAAATGATGGCGATTGCTGCAATTTATCGAGGTCACAAGGTCATTACGCTAGATCCAGCTGCTAATTGTCCAGCTGCTCGTGTCAGTGAGGTTATTGTTGCTCCTTATGATGACGTGTCGGCTCTTCGTCAATTGGCTGAGAGCTGTGATGTCCTGACTTATGAATTTGAAAATGTGGACGCAGACAGCTTAGATGCGGTAGCTGATTTGGCAGATCTGCCGCAAGGAACGAGGTTGCTACGTATCTCTCAAAACCGAGTACACGAGAAAGAATTTCTTTCAAGTACTGGCGTGGATTTAGCTCCTTATCGCGTCATTCGCTCATCTGCAGACTTGGGAAATTATGATTTCTCTGTCAAGCGTGTACTAAAGACAGCAACGGGTGGCTACGACGGTCACGGTCAGGTGGTCATTAGAGACGAGGAGAGTTTAGCGACTGCGCGTGATTTGGCAGACAAGACTCTTTGTGTGTTGGAGGATTTCGTCCCCTTCACCATGGAAATATCGGTCATTGTGTCTGGAAATGGCACGGATTTGACCCTTTTCCCTGTTCAGGAAAATATCCACCGCAACAATATCCTTTCTAAAACGATTGTCCCAGCGCGGATTTCCCAAGATTTAGCGGACAAGGCACTGCAAATGGCAAGAAAAATTGCCACAGAAGTCCAACTTTCTGGTACACTATGTATAGAGATGTTTGTGGCTGGCAACCAGATTTTGGTCAATGAAATCGCACCGCGCCCGCATAATTCAGGGCATTATTCTATCGAAGCCTGTGATTTCTCACAGTTTGACACCCATATCCTAGGCATCCTCGGCCAACCCCTCCCAGCCATCAAACTTCACGCTCCCGCTGTCATGCTTAATGTCCTTGGGCAGCATATCCAGCAAGCCCAAGCCTACGTCGCTCAAAACCCTAGCGCCCACTTCCATCTTTACGGCAAGACAGAAGCCAAACACAACCGCAAAATGGGCCACGTGACCCTGTTTAGTGATGAGCCGGATGAGGTGAGAGAACTAGGTGAGGGAATAGATTTTTAAAGGAGTTTGTTATGATTCAAATCATTGTCCATGCCTTTATTGAAAATGGAAAAGCAGGAATCGTCGAAGTGCTCTTTGCCAGCAAAGACGCTGAGAAAATCCAAGCCAAATATGAGGAATTGCAAAAACAGTACCCAGCAGATTACCTAGCAACCTATGACCTGCCACTGGATATAGATCTTGATACTTTAGTCCACTATCCGTCGGTGGAGATAGGAAAAGAGGAGTTTTAGCAATCTTGTTAGAAGATGTTTATAATGAAATTTTTAATCCAGAGTATCTGATTAAATATGGTTATTTTTCTTATAAAAAGAATAAAGAAAAAAATTCGGATGATGATAGCTATTTTAGTACAGAAACATTTTATAGAATGTTCAACTTAAATCAACTTTCTCAAATAGCCATTTATAGGTTACCATCTGATTATGATATGACAATTACAGAACCAATATATTTTAGCATTCCTAAAAAAGGTCTTACTAGAAGACAGTATAAACTCCCGAATTTGTACAGCTACACTAACTTGGTTAAGTATATGTGTGCTAACCAAAATGAGTTTATTGATATTTTTTTAGAAAATAAATTTTCAACATCTAAATATTTTGATTCTCCTAAATATAAATATGCCGTCACAGAAGAAATAAAATCAAAATTATTATATTCTGGAAATAAGCAGTTACATCTTGATTTATCTAATTTTTATCACACTTTATATACCCATAGTATCCCTTGGATGCTAATGGGAAAAGCTAATGCCAAATTACATAGAAGTGGAGGTTTTGCAAATTATTTAGATAAATTAATTGAGGCTTGTCAATATGGAGAAACCCACGGAATTCCAACTGGGAATTTAGCTTCAAGGATTATAGCTGAGTTGTTCATGTGTTATTTTGATAAAGAAATAGAAAAAAAGGGCTTTAAGTATGCTCGTTATGTTGATGACTTCACTTTTTCGTATTCCATGGAATCAGAAAAAGAGGAATTTTTAGAACAAGTAAATTTATTATGTAGAGAATATAACTTATATTTAAATTCTGAAAAAACTATAATTGAGGACTTCCCACAAAACAATAGCAGAAGTAAATCAAAAATTTTTAGTTTTTTCGATAGTTGTGATTTTATAACAAAACAACCAGAAGTGCAGCGAGATTTGATTAATAATTATTTAGATCTGTGTATTACAGAGGAAAGTAAGGGAAATAAAGGAGCATTAAAAATTATTTTTTCAGGTCTTCAAAGAAATATTGTATATTTTGGTAAACTATCAGAAAATAGAATTAATGAATTGTTTCTTTATATAAATCCAAAGACAAAAACATCGTTATTAGAAAAAATATTTGATATTTCTATAAAAAAACCAGAATTGACTAATAGATTCATGGATTTGTTTGAGGATTTGTTTACAAGTGCTAAACTTAAAATAAGTGCAAAAAAAATAATTCAGAAATACTTTGAAGACAATACTAAAAGTTTAATATCTAAAATGTTTTACTATAAAAAGAATAATTTCAGTCAGGAGTTTTATCAAATTTTACTTTATATAGTTTAATTTAATGTAGATACAAGAGGAATTATATCTAAAAAAAGTCTATTATCTTTGATAGATGAGCGGGTAGATGATTTTTCGCTTTGTTTATTAACTATTATTTACATAAAGCGTAAGCTACATAGTAAAGATTTGTTAGATAAAATAAATGATTTGTTAGAAGAAACTTGTAGAAATTATCCGAATCAATCACGATTTTCAGGAAAATTGTGGTATTATAGATATTTTATATATTATTTAATAAAAAACAATATAATTAATGATACAATAGTCAAGTCGTATTTGAAAAGTAAAGGAATTCAATCAGGAAGAAATGGCTATAAGTCAGAACTAAATGCAAAGTATATTTTTACTCAAGGGAGTCAACAAAACATAAATAATTTTTACAAAGATTTACTTGACTTAAATGTTGCATTGGTTGATTGTGGGAAAAATAAAGATTTTAAGTATTTTTAGCTAATACGCTGTGTTAGTTAAAAATTAAAAAATAATTTAAACAAAAACTGAAAGGAAAACAGGCATCTAGTTTATTAAACCGAACCCGAACGGAAAACTCGGTAATAAATAGACCTGCTCCTATAAATTTGATACCATAATTTTAAGAAATAGAAAGGAGAAGAGGGCAAGTTCAAGCATTTGAACTCGGGCTAAAAGCATCGGAAAACAGATAGACTTCCTAGTGTGCAAGCACACAGCATCAGTCTCCTATTTTTCTCTTGTTTTTTAGACACCCTCTGTATCATGACATGATCGAACGTTATTCACGCCCTGAGATGGCGAACATTTGGAGTGAGGAAAACAAGTACCGTGCTTGGCTTGAAGTAGAAATTTTAGCTGACGAGGCTTGGGCTGAGTTGGGTGAGATTCCTAAGGAAGATGTGGTCAAGATTCGCGAGAAGGCGGATTTTGATATTGATCGCATTCTGGAGATTGAGCAGCAAACACGTCACGATGTGGTGGCCTTTACGCGTGCGGTTTCTGAGACGTTGGGTGAGGAGCGCAAGTGGGTACACTTTGGTCTGACCTCGACAGACGTGGTGGACACAGCCTATGGTTATCTTTACAAACAGGCTAATACCATCATTCGTAAGGATTTGGATAATTTCCTCAATATCATCGCTGATAAGGCCAAAGAACACAAGTTCACCATCATGATGGGGCGCACACACGGTGTCCATGCGGAGCCAACGACTTTTGGTCTTAAACTCGCGACTTGGTACAGCGAAATGAAGCGTAATATTGAGCGTTTTGAACATGCTGCTGCTGGTGTGGAAGCTGGGAAAATCTCTGGTGCTGTTGGGAACTTTGCCAACATTCCGCCATTTGTGGAAAAATATGTTTGTGACAAATTAGGCATTCGTGCTCAGGAAATTTCGACCCAAGTCTTACCGCGTGATTTGCACGCCGAGTATTTTGCCGTGCTAGCCAGCATTGCCACATCAATCGAGCGTATGGCAACAGAAATCCGCGGTCTGCAAAAATCTGAACAGCGTGAAGTGGAAGAGTTCTTTGTCAAGGGACAAAAAGGTAGCTCTGCTATGCCTCACAAACGCAACCCAATCGGTTCTGAAAACATGACCGGTCTGGCGCGTGTCATTCGCGGTCACATGGTGACGGCTTATGAAAACGTGTCGCTGTGGCATGAACGTGATATTTCGCATTCTTCAGCGGAGCGTATTATTACACCTGATACGACCATTCTGATTGACTACATGCTTAATCGCTTCGGCAATATCGTTAAGAATCTGACTGTTTTCCCTGAAAATATGCGCCGCAATATGAACTCAACCTTTGGTCTTATTTTCAGCCAGCGGGCTATGTTGACCTTGATTGAAAAAGGCATGACCCGTGAACAAGCCTATGACCTAGTGCAACCAAAAACAGCCCACTCATGGGATAACCAAGTGGACTTTAAACCGCTTCTGGAAGCTGATCCAGAAGTTACTTCCCGCCTGACCCAAGAAGAAATTGACGAAATCTTCAACCCTCTTTACTACACGAAACGGGTGGATGATATTTTCCACCGTATAGGTTTGGATTAAAACAAAACTAAAAAATCCAGTAAAATCAAACTTGATTTTACTGGATTTTTGTTCTCTCACCAAGCAAAAGCATTGGTTGGGGTTTCTAAGGCTTTTAGCCAGGAACTGTCGGAAACACGACAGAGGGTAACAGAAAGCCCTGCCATATCTAGGCTTGTGATGAGGTGACCTGTTTTGATAAAAGAAAGTTTCAAGCCCTCAATATCCAATAGTTGCAGGATATCATCTGTGAAAACGAGTTCTTCCAATTTTGAAGTGCCGCCTAAGTTATTGATGAGGAGAATAAATTCTTGTCCTTCTTGCCACTTGAATTTCATTTTGATTTTGTTGATAAGCTCAACAGCAAGCAGTTCGGAAGATTCAAACGGAACCATCCGATAACCGGGCTCACCGTGGATTCCAATTCCGTAGGAAATTTGACCTTGGGGCAAATCAAAGATAGGCAGCTGCTTGCTTGGTAAGGTGGCAGATTTTGTAGCTACTCCTAGTGTCGCAATGGAGGTGGACAGAGAAAGAGCGAGTTTTTCCAACTCATCCAGACTGGCTCCTTCTTTGGCAGCTTGCCCGAGAATTTTATGTAAAAGAATTGTTCCTGCAACCCCGCGGTGGCGGATTTGGAAATTGCTTTTTTCCACAGAAATATCATCATGAGAAATGATGTACTTGACTGGAATCCCTTCCTTGCGTGCTTGATGAATGGCTTGTGAAAATTCTTTAATGTCTGCATCAAAGTTTTTAATAATGATAAAAACGCCCTTACCTCGATGCAGAAAACGAATGGTTTCCAAAATATGCTCCGCACAAGGTGGCACAAAAATGGGACCACTAATAGCAGCGGCTAACATACCATCGCCCACATAGCCAAAATGAGCTGGTTCATGACCACTCCCACCGCCTGAAATAATGGGTACGACAGAAGAATCGTGCTGATTGTGATAGATGACGGGTAGCTGTTTAAGCTGCGAAAGGTGAGGATACATGCGAGTAATTGCATTGATGCTTTGCTGAATGCTTGAATGAATTGAATTGATAATGTGAACCATATACTTGCCTTAATTTTCTATAGCTGTTTTGATTAGTTGTGTCAAGAGTTGCGCCTGTTGCTGGTAATCTTGCTCAGATAAATCCAGCAGATGTTTGATAGCATTCGCAAGCGCTTGACTGTGATAATGAATGAAAAAATGATACTCCATTTCAGAATGGAAAGGACGGGAATGATATTCTCTGACGAGTTTGGCTACAAGCTGCTGACAATAGGTTTGAAAATAAGAAGAAAAGTCATTTTGGTCAACGATGTCAAATAATTGTGCATAAAAACTCTTATTGACGCTAAAATAGTGCAGCAATTCTTGCAGCAGCTGATAGCCAGAGATATATTCCAGATTATCTGTGATTTGCTCTCGCAACTCCGTTTGAAAAATCCATTCTAATAATTCATACTTATCCAGAAAATGATTGTAAAAAGTTTGCCTGCGAATACCGGCATCTTCCATAATTTGCCGAACAGAGATTTTTTCAAAAGCTTGTTCGGTCAGTAATTTTTTAAAGGATTTGGCAATCCTTTTTTTCGTGATTAAGGATAATGTCATTTTTACTCCTTAGTCTTTTCTGTTCTATCCTTAGTTTATCATGAATGATGCAATAGGAAAACTAAAAAGAGGGACATATTCCTAATTTTGTCCGTTCCAAAAAAGAGCAAAGAATTTTACAATAAAAATAAGAAAAATAAAGCAAAGGAGAAACTCATGAAAAAAATTATCAATCAACCAACGGCTGTTGTGGACGAAATGCTAGACGGTCTGGCTTATATCCATGGTGATTTGGTGCATCGTGTAGAAGGCTTTGATATCATTGCTCGAAATAGCGAAAAATCTGGCAAGGTAGCGATTATCTCAGGTGGCGGGAGCGGTCATGAGCCTGCTCATGCTGGCTTTGTGGGCGATGGTATGTTGTCAGCTGCGATTTGCGGAGCGGTCTTTACTTCCCCAACTCCTGACCAAGTCTTGCAGGCAATCAAAGAAGCAGACGAGGGCGCAGGTGTATTCATGGTTATCAAGAATTATTCTGGCGACATCATGAACTTTGAAATGGCGCAGGATATGGCAGAAATGGAAGGAATCGAGGTGGCAAGTGTTGTTGTCGATGACGATATTGCTGTTGAGGACAGCCTTTACACGCAAGGCCGCCGTGGAGTTGCTGGTACCATTTTGGTTCATAAGATTTTGGGAAATGCTGCGCGTGCTGGAAAATCACTGAGTGAAATCAAGGCCTTGGCTGACGAATTGGTTCCTCAGATTCATACGGTTGGGCTGGCTCTCAGTGGAGCAACTGTTCCTGAAGTCGGAAAACCCGGCTTTGTGCTTGCTGATGATGAAATTGAATTTGGAATCGGCATTCATGGAGAACCCGGCTATCGCAAAGAAAAAATGCAGCCGTCTAAAGACTTGGCACAAGAATTGGTGGCGAAATTAAAAGATTCTTTTGAATTCAAAGCAGGAGATAAAATCGGAATCCTTATCAATGGTATGGGGGCAACGCCGCTCATGGAACAATACGTCTTTGCCAACGATGTGGCTGGAATTCTCGCAGCAGCAGGTCTGGAAGTTGTTTACAAGAAATTAGGAAATTACATGACATCTATTGACATGGCAGGCATTTCTCTGACCTTTGTCAAATTGGAACGTGAAGACTGGCTGGAAGCTTTGAACAGTCCAGTTGCAACGATTGCTTGGTAGGAGGTACGATATGGATGCAGCATTAGCAAAGAAATGGATGCTTCTCTTTAATGAAAAAATTCAAGCCAACAAAGACTACTTGTCAGAGTTAGACACGCCCATTGGTGACGGAGACCACGGAGGAAATATGGCGCGTGGCATGGCAGCTGTCGTTGAAAATCTGGAAGGAAAGGATTTTGCCAATTCAGCAGAAGTCTTTCAAGTTGTCTCCATGCAATTGCTTAGCAAGGTTGGCGGGGCTTCTGGCCCCCTTTATGGCTCAGCCTTTATGGGAATAATGAAGGCTGAAAAAGAGGGTACTAGCTTGGCGGATGCTGTTCAAGCAGGGCTTGATATGATTCAAAAGCGAGGAAAGGCTGTTCCGGGTGAAAAAACCATGGTGGATGTCTGGTCTGGTGTGGTGATGGCTCTTCAAAAAGGAGAATTGACCAAAGAAACCATTCATACTTTGGTTGAAGCGACGAAAGATATGAAAGCAACGAAGGGTCGGGCTTCTTATGTCGGAGAGCGTTCTATCGGACATATTGACCCCGGTTCGTATTCATCAGGCTTACTTTTTGAAGCCTTGCTAGAAGTGGAGGGAAAAGCATGACAGAAGTTGGGATTGTCATCGTTTCTCATTCAAAATGGATTGCTCAAGGCCTTGTGGATTTAATTTCAGAAGTTGCTAAAGACGTTGTGCTGACCTATGTAGGTGGTACAGAAGATGGAGGTATTGGTACAAGTTTTGAGCAAGTCCAAACGATTGTAGAAGCCAATGAAGCAGAGAAGATTTTAGCTTTCTTTGATCTTGGATCGGCTCGCATGAATCTGGAGCTAGTAGCAGATTTTTCAGATAAAGACATCATCATTAACAATGTTCCCATTGTTGAAGGAGCTTATACTGCGGCTGCTCTTTTGCAAGCTGGTGCAGATTTGGCAACCATACAAGAACAATTGAAAGAGTTAGAAATTAAGAAATAAAGGAGTTTGATTATGATTCAGTATCTCGGTGAATTTTTAGGAACTTTTATCCTAGTATTGCTTGGCGACGGGGTTGTTGCCGGGAATGTTTTGAGCAAGACAAAAGAGGAAGGAACTGGCTGGGTTGCTATCGTTTTAGGCTGGGGGATTGCTTGTACAGTGGCGGTTTATGTATCTGGATTTTTCAGTCCAGCTCACTTGAATCCAGCGGTCACATTTGCAATGGCTTCTATTGGAGCGATTAGTTGGGGACAGGTTTTTCCGTTCATTCTTGCACAAATGCTGGGTGCCATGGCTGCGGCTTTTGTTCTATGGCTTCACTATTACCCTCATTGGGCTGAAACGAAAGATTCAGGCTTGATTTTAGCCAGCTTTTCAACGGGTCCAGCCATTCGCCACACAGCTTCTAACTTTTTGGGGGAAGCACTGGGAACGGCCATTCTTGTCATCACGATTATGGCAATTGGTCCAAATAAAGTTGCTGCTGGTTTGGGTCCAATCATCGTAGGAACGGTTATTTTTGCAGTCGGTTTCTCACTTGGACCAACGACAGGCTATGCAATCAATCCTGCACGGGATTTGGGCCCGCGTATCATGCATGCTCTTTTACCAATCGCAAATAAAGGGGATTCTGACTGGTCCTATGCTTGGATTCCAGTCCTAGGTCCAATTGTCGGCGGTGTCGTAGGGGCCTTGCTGTATAATATCATTTTGGGTATCGTTTAAAAGCAGTCAAAAAGTAGGTTTCGGCCTACTTTTGCTGTCTCTTCTTGTGCTTCTTGTCTGAATTTTTTATAATAGCTGTATAGAATAGCGAGGATAGAGATGGCAAAGAAGCATTGGCTGAAATTACTTGGAATGTTTTTGATTTTTGGAATAGTTACCTGTCATTCAGTTTTGCTAGATCCAGCTGAGCGAATAGATGAACAAAAAGAGTATCGAGCTATTGTAGCGAAATTTCATCAGATAACCGTGCCTGAACTCAAAGAAAAGCAGGCTCAGAGCGAAAATTTTTATCTCTACATTGGTCGGGGAACTTGTCCACACTGTAGGCGATTTGTGAAACAACTGGAACGAATCAAAACAAAATCTTTTTATTATTTAGATAGTGAGAAAAAGACACCAGAGCTAGTTGCTTTTCGTGAAGTATATAAGATAAAATTTGTTCCTTATTTTGGAAAATTTACTGGTTTTACAGAAGAAAAAGTGCTACAAATCAAGAAAAATATGACTACTAAAGAAATTGAGAATTTTAATAAATAAGAGAAAAACAAGATGACAGTAAATCTTGTTTCAGACTGAAGACAAACTTGCTTTTGTGGTTTGCCTTTTTTGATGTTCCTAATCTTTGCAGTTTTTTTCTTATAGCAAGGATAGAAAAATTGATAAATAAAGAATAATAAAATACTTTTCAAATTGGTCTAGATAGGTTATAATAATCTCAAGATATAAAAAAGAACAACTGGCATTCAGATGTTCTTTACGTAAAAAATAATTAGTGATTTCCACTGCGTGACACGAACTTGATTTTAAAGAAATCGCCACGTTTGTAGGCTTCGCTATACTCTAAAATTTGCCCTGTGCTTTCTAACTGTGTTGTTTTTACTTGGAAGACGGTCGGGAAGTTTGTGTCAATATCCAGTAATGTTGCAACAGCTTCTGGTGTCGGGAAGATAATTTCATTGGTTTCTTCAAAGTGCTCGTCATTCATGTGAATATGATAGTCTTGTTTGAAGCGGTTGTAGATAGAGCTGTAATATTCAAGATTTGGATAATTTGCATTGATATATTGCTCTGGGATATAGGATTGATGATAGATGTAAGGGATATCTTTTGCTTTACGAAGTCGCTCAATTTTATAGTAAAATTGGTGTCCCTTCAAATCTAACTTATCAAGAAATTTCAAGTCGTTTCCGCGCTCGATCGATAAAACGGTCACTTGATCATTTTGGGTAGGAAATATCTCAACGTCAGAAAATTCAACGAGTTTGTGTTTGCGGGCACGTGATACAAATGTTCCTTTTCCTTGCTGGCGAATGATATATCCGTCTTTTGCTAGCTCGTTTAAAGCTCTGACAACAGTAATAGAACTCACATCGTACATTGTGATTAGCTCAGCTTCTGTATAAAATTTATCTCCATTCTCAAATTGACCTGAGATAATCTTGCTTTTGAGTTCGTCTTTAATGTATTGGTATTTAGGGATTGCCATGTTATTCACCTCTCTTTCGCTTCCCTCTCATAAAAAATTTTACCATAATTTTTCTTAAAATGGTTAAATTTATTAAATTTTTCAAAAACTATTGACATTTCATACAAAATATATTATATTAACCAATGTAAACGATTGCAAAAACATTGTGTGAAAGAAGGAAATGGTTTGGCAAGATTTGAGGTTAGAGAAGAATTTTATCTGAATCAACAGCCTTTTAAACTATTGTCTGGTGCCATTCATTATTTTCGGATTCAGCCAGAGGATTGGTATCATTCGCTTTATAATTTGAAAGCTCTGGGCTTTAATACGGTTGAAACCTATATTCCTTGGAATATGCATGAGCCGGAAAAAGGGCAATTTGATTTTGAAGGTAGCCTTAATATAGAAAAATTTCTCCAAATCGCTCAAGATTTAGGCTTGTATGCCTTGCTTCGTCCGTCACCTTATATTTGTGCAGAATGGGAATTCGGTGGTTTGCCTGCTTGGCTTTTGAAGGAGGAGATGAGGATTCGCTCTTCTGCTCCTGCTTATCTTGCAGCGGTTGCTAGTTATTACGATGAATTAATGCCGCGCTTAGTCCCGCATCTTTTGGAAAATGGCGGCAACATTCTCATGATGCAGGTCGAAAATGAATACGGCTCGTATGGCGAAGATAAGGAATATTTGAGAGCTGTTCGAGATATGATGCTAGAGCGAGGTGTGACGTGCCCACTCTTTACATCAGACGGACCCTGGCGTGCGGCGTTAAGGGCAGGGACGTTGATTGAAGATGATGTGCTGGTCACGGGAAATTTCGGCTCTAAAGCTGCTTATAATTTTGCAAATCTGCAAGCTTTCTTTGATGAGCATGGCAAGAAGTGGCCACTCATGTGTATGGAATTTTGGGACGGTTGGTTCAATCGTTGGAAGGAGCCGGTTGTCACGCGAGATCCAGAAGAGTTGGCTGAAGCGGTTCACGAAGTCTTGCAACAAGGCAGTATCAACCTTTATATGTTTCACGGGGGAACCAATTTTGGTTTCATGAATGGCTGTTCAGCGCGAGGCAGCATTGACCTGCCGCAGGTGACATCTTATGATTACGAAGCTCTCCTTGATGAACAAGGAAATCCAACACCTAAATACTTTGCTATTCAGCGAATGTTAAAAAAATATTATCCAGAGTATCCACAAATGGAGCCGTTGGTAAAAGAATCGTTTGAGTTAAAGGATATTCCGCTCAGTGAGAAAGTTAGTTTATTTGAGACTTTAGAAGATGTAGCGCAGCCAATCGAGAGCTTGTATCCTATGAAAATGGAGGAGTTGGGCCAAAATGTTGGTTATCTGCTCTATCGTACAGAAGCGGAATGGGATGCGGACGAGGAACGGATTCGTGTCATTGATGCGCGTGACCGGATGCAGCTTTTTGTAGACGGGAACTTCATCACCACTCAGTATCAGACAGAAATTGGTGAAGATATCTTTGTTCCCCGGCAGAAGCAATCCACGCATCAGATTGATATTTTGATAGAAAATATGGGGCGCGTCAATTATGGCCACAAACTGTTGGCAGAGACGCAACACAAGGGTATTCGGACTGGAGTCTGCAAGGATTTGCACTTTATGCTCCATTGGAAACAGTATCCATTAGAGTTGAAAAATCCAGAAAAAATTGATTTTACGAAAGAATGGCATGAAAATCAGCCAGCTTTCTATGCGTTTGACGTTGAATTGAAAGCGCTTAAAGATACTTATCTGGAGTTGACCCACTTTGGCAAAGGAATCGTCTTTGTCAATGGTGTCAATATCGGTCGCTTCTGGGATGTCGGACCGACCTTATCGCTGTATATTCCACATAGTTTGTTAAAACTCGGACAAAATCGAATTATTATTTTTGAAACCGAAGGGAAATACAGCGAATTTATTCATTTAGTTCACAAACCTACATTTAAAACGATAAAGGGGGTAAATTTATGACAATCGTAGGTAACCGAATCGATGGACGTTTGATTCATGGACAGGTAGACAATCTTTGGACTACTAAGCTCAATATTTCACGGATTATGGTCGTGGATGATGAAGTAGCAGAAAATGCTATTGAAAAAAGCGGCTTGAAATTGGCAACACCAGCTGGTGTGAAATTGAGTGTCTTGCCAGTCGCAAGAGCAGCTGAAAATATCTTAGCAGGCAAATATGATAGCCAACGTCTGCTCATTGTTGCGAAAAAACCGGACCGCTTTTTGAAATTAGTAGAAGCAGGTGTACCAATTGAAACGCTCAATGTGGGCAATATGTCGCAAACACCTGAAACGCGCTCTATCACACGCTCAATTAACGTGGTAGATGAAGATGTGGCAGTATTTAACAAACTGCATGATAAAGGTGTGACAATAACAGCTCAAATGGTTCCAAATGATCCAGTTGAAGACTTTATGAAATTATTGAAATAAATTTAGGAGGTCATTGTTATGATACAATGGTGGCAAATTCTCTTATTGACGCTGTATTCAGCGTATCAAATTTTGGATGAGTTGACGATTAACTCATCAGCTGGCTCCCCTGTTTTTGCAGGTTTTATCACTGGTCTGGTCATGGGAGATTTGAAGACTGGTTTGTTTATTGGTGGTAGTCTCCAACTCGTTGTGCTTGGGGTTGGTACATTCGGTGGTGCCTCTCGGATTGACGCAACTTCTGGTGCGGTTCTTGCAACAGCATTCTCTGTGGCAACAGGTATGAAATCAGAACTCGCTATTTCAGCTATTGCCGTTCCGGTAGCAGCCTTGCTGGTTTATACAGACGTCCTTGGACGGTTCTCTACGACTTACTTTGCACATCGTATTGATGCAGCGGTTGAAAAATTTGACTACAAAGGCATTGAACGCAATTACTTACTAGGTGCCATTCCGTGGGGACTTTCACGTGCACTTCCAGTATTTCTGGCTTTGTGGCTCGGTGGAGACGCTGTAAAAGCCTTCTCAGACTGGCTTGCCAATAATGCACAATGGATTGCAGATGGATTGATTCTTGCAGGTAAAATGCTTCCTGGTGTCGGTTTTGCAATTTTGCTTCGTTACCTTCCAGTCAAGAAAAATCTTCATTATCTTGGTTTAGGTTTTGCCATTACAGCTATGTTGAAAGTTGTTTTTGACTATATTTCAACACTGGCAGCTGCTTCAGGAGCTGTCAAACAAATCGCTACAGCTCTTGGTGGTGCAAAATTTGAAGGCCTACCAATGATTGGAATTGCGATTATTGGCTTTGCCTTGGCAACAATCAACTATAAAAATGCAACTAATAAACAAGTCGTGACTGTTGCTGCAGAACAATCAGAAAGTGGGGAAATTGACGATGACGAACTCTAATTATAAATTAACAAAAGAAGATTTTAACCAAATCAACCGTCGTAGTCTCTTTACTTTCCAATGGGGTTGGAACTACGAGCGTATGCAAGCGTCAGGCTATCTTTATATGATTTTGCCGCAATTGCGCAGGATATATGGAGACGGTACGCCAGAATTAAAGGAAATGATGCGGACACATACGCAATTCTTCAACACATCTAACTTTTTCCATACTTTAGTAACAGGGATTGACCTAGCACTTGAAGAAAATGAAGGAGTTGCGGCTAAAGATACCGTTACAGGGATTAAAACTGGTTTAATGGGGCCATTTGCAGCGATTGGCGATGCGATTTTTGGTTCTACTATTCCTGCTATTATGGGTGGTCTGGCTGCTGGACTTGCTGTTGAAGGCAATCCTCTTGGAATTTTCCTTTGGATAGCTGTGACAATCGCAATCAATGTCTTCCGTTGGAAACAATTAGAGTTTGCCCATAAAGAAGGGGTGAAATTAGTTACAACCATGCAGGACAAATTGTCTGCCATCACAGATGCTGCAACAGTTCTTGGTGTTTTCATGGTGGCTGCCTTGATTGCTACGATGATTAACTTTAAGTTTACCTATACACAAAGCTTCGGTGGTGTAACCTTCAATCTTCAAGAAACATTGGATAAAATCTTCCCACGTTTAGTTCCAGCCTTGTTTACAGGTTTTGTTTATTGGCTACTTGGTAAGAAAGGTATGAATTCAACAAAAGCAATCTTTATCGTGATTATTATTGCAATTGGTGTTTCTGCATTTTCACACTTTACTCATACACCAATCTTAGGTGTTTAAAAGGAGCTTCTCTATAAATGACAAAACAACTTGTATTGGTCAGTCACGGTCGCTTTTGCGAAGAATTGAAGAAAAGCACCGAAATGATTATGGGGCCACTGGACTTCATTCATACAGTTCCCCTGCTTCCAGAAGAAGGAATAGACGATTTTACTGCTAAATTTTCAGCAACTGTAAAAGATTTAGATGATTATATCGTCTTTGCCGACCTGTTTGGTGGAACGCCTTGCAATGTCGTTAGCCGTCTGATTTTGGAAGGACTCCAAATTGAACTTTATGCAGGGATGAATATGCCAATGGTGATTGAATTTATCAATTCTGCCCTGACTGGCGTTGAAGCAAAATATATCGAAAAAGCGAACAAATACATCGTGAAAGTCAATGATGTATTAGCAGAAATGAACGATGACGAAGATGAATAAAGGAGTGTCTAGCTAATAGTCGCTGAAAAACACGTCCTTGCTTGAATTGCTCCAATGAGCAATCTGTATAACTAAGGGGGCTGGGGCAAGAAAATGGATTTCTTTGAAATCATCATTTTCCCACTCCCTTTCTTTTAGTTAGCATTGCAAAGCAGAAAGGAGAACCATGCTAGATTATACAAAGGAAGACTTGCTTGAATTAGGTGCGGAAATCACCACACGGGAAATCTATCAACAGCCGCAAGTTTGGCAGACAGCTTTTGAAAATTATAAAGCGCAAGCTGATGAGATTGCTGCTTTTCTGAATAATATTGATGAAAAGTATGATTATATCAAGGTTATTTTGACAGGTGCTGGAACTTCAGCCTATGTCGGAGAAACACTTCTCCCTTATTTCAGAAAGATTTACGATGAGCGCAAGTGGAACTTTAATGCCATTGCAACGACAGATGTTGTCGCTAATCCGCTTGCTTATCTGCACAAGGAAGTACCAACTATTTTGGTTTCTTTTGCCCGTAGTGGCAATTCACCAGAGAGTGTTGCGGCAGTTGACTTGGCAAAAGACATAGTTGAGGAACTTTACCAAATCACGATTACATGTGCAGCAGAAGGCAAATTAGCCCAGCAAGCACATGGTGATGAACGCAATTTGCTCTTGCTCCAACCTGCGCCGTCAAATGATGCTGGCTTTGCCATGACATCGAGCTTTACGTCTATGATGTTGACAGCCTTGCTCGTTTTTGCCAAAACAGACTTAGTTACAAAAGAAGAGAAAATTTCTGCTTTGATAGCCTTGAGCCAAGAGATGTTAGACTCAGCAGCAGCCATTCAAAAGATGGTTTCCTTAGATTATAATCGTGTCATTTATCTGGGAGCAGGTCCTTTCTTTGGCTTGGCGCATGAAGCCCAGCTGAAAATTTTGGAATTGACCGCAGGACAGGTGGCAACGATGTATGAAAGTCCCATCGGTTTTCGCCACGGTCCAAAATCGTTAGTGAATGAAGAAACGGTCGTTGTGGTATTTAGCTCGACAGATACTTATACTAAATTATACGATCTTGACTTAGTACGAGAAGTAGCTGGAGATGAGATTGCCCGCAAGGTAATTTTATTGACAGATCAAAAAGAAAATTTGGAAAATGTTGAACAAGTCATTCTTTCTAGTCAATATCTTGTGGATGATGTTTATCGCGTATTCCCTTATATTGTTTATGGTCAATTATTTGCCTTGTTGACAGCTCTCAAAGTGAAAAATCGTCCAGACACACCGTCTCCGACAGGTACTGTCAACCGTGTCGTGCAAGGCGTTATCATTCATCCATTTGACAAAGAATAGGAAGGAATCCATGGAAAAATTAAGGATTAGTCACGAAAAATTATCACATTTAAAGAATCTTTCAGATGAAAATGGCATTATTGGAGCTTTGGCGATTGACCAGAGAGGTTCATTGAAAAAAATGCTGGCAAGTGGCGCACATGCTGTGTCAGGAGATGAAGCGCTCATTGAATTTAAACAATTGATTTCCAGTCAGTTGACTCCGTATGCAACTTCTATCCTTTTGGATCCAGAATTCGGTGTACCTGCTACCAAATTACGTGCGCCAGAATGCGGTCTTATTGTTGCTTATGAAAAAACAGGCTATGATGCGACGACAGAAGGGCGCCTGCCAGACTTGCTACCAAATTGGTCGGTTAAACGCATGAAAGAGTTAGGCGCTGACGCAGTCAAAGTTTTGATTTACTATGATGTAGATGACAAGCCTGAAATCAACGACATCAAACAAGCCTGGGTAGAGCGCGTAGGAAGCGAATGTGTGGCAGAAGACATTCCTTACTTCCTTGAAATCTTGACTTATGATAGGAAGCGTGCTAGTGTAGTAGATGCAGATTATGCGAAAGTAAAACCACACAAAGTCAATGAAGCCATGAAGCTCTTTTCAGATCCACGCTACAATGTTGATGTCTTGAAAGTGGAAGTACCGGTCAATATGAATTTTGTCGAAGGGTTTACGAAAGGCGGAGTTGAAGCTGTCTACAACCTCGCGGAAGCCAAGACATTTTTCAAAGAGCAGTCTGATGCAACTCATCTGCCCTTTATTTTCCTGAGTGCTGGAGTTAGCGCAGATCTTTTCCAGGAAACGCTGAAAGTAGCGCATGAAGCAGGTTCTCAATTCAACGGTGTCCTTTGCGGACGTGCTACTTGGAAAGATGCAGTTACGGTCTTTGCTAATCAAGGAGCAGAAGCAGCCAAAGCTTGGCTTGATGAAACGGGGCGTCAAAATATTGAAGACTTGAATCATGTTTTACGTGAAACAGCCGTTTCGTGGACGGAAAAGCTAGAGATTTAAAAGAGGAAAACATAAATTTGTAATAAAAACAAGGAAAGTTGTATGAAATCTTATCAAGAAGCTATTTTTGGAACATTTCAAGGAAAAGATATTGTTGCTTACACATTTGAAAATGACTTGGGCTATCGTTTGAAAGTCATGACTTATGGTGCGACTGTCTTAGAGTATGTCACTCCGGACAAAAATCTTGAATTTGCAAATATCGTGGTGGGGTTTGATCATTTTGATGCCTATGTAGGCAACAGCCCTAAATATGGTGCAAGCGTCGGACCAGTTGCAGGACGGATTGCAAAAGCACAGTTTGAGCTGAATGGTGAAACCTATCAGTTAGAAGTCAATAATGCAGAAAATTGTAATCATAGTGGCTCTACTGGCTGGGATAGTGCTATTTTTCAAGTTGAGGAAGTCACGAATGAAGGCGTCACTTTTTACACCGAGCGTGTAGATGGCACTGGTGGTTTTCCGGGAAATCTGAAAGTCTGGGTTTCCTATGCTTTAACGGAGATAGGCGAATTAGAAGTTTCTTACCAAGTCCAGACGGACAAGGATACCTTGGTCAATCCAACCAATCACAGTTATTTCAATTTATCGGGCGATTTCAGTCAACCGATTGACAATTGTGTATTGCAGCTAAATACCTTAGGGGTATTTCCAATCGCACCGGACGGTGTGCCTGCTAAAACGCCAGATTCAGAGCGAGATTTTGTCAAAGATTTAACGGAAGGTGTGGCTTTTAAAGATATTTTTGCCAATCAAGATGAGCAGATTCAGATTGTTTCCGGTTTGGATCATCCATTTGCATTGAAAAAAGGAGAGAAGGAAGCTGGCTCCTTGTACGATCCGAAGTCAGGTCGCTTTTTGACGTTTAAAACAAGTGCGCCATGCCTAGTGACTTATTCAGCAAATTTTGTAGATGATACGGTCATTTTAAATGGACATCCCATGATCCAGCACAACGGCTTAGCTCTGGAAACTCAGGCACTTCCTGATGCGATTCATAGCGACTTGAAAGCAGATGTTATCTTAAAAGCGAGTGAGATTTTTACCAGCACAACGATTTATCATGCAACAACTAAATAACACGATATATTGAAACGATAGATTATTTGTCTGTCGTTTTTTTATTTGAGATATCCAGCATTATCAAATAAAGACTTTCTAGTCTTTTTCATAATAACACTCCCTTCAATTTCTATTTGTAAAACCTAAGTTCAAACTAACTTACTAACCTGATTTTTTGTTATAATAGTAATTATGAGTAGAATTTTGGATAATGAATTGATGGGAGACGAGGAGCTCGTAGAGCGCACATTGCGTCCCCAGTATTTACGAGAATACATCGGTCAAGACAAGGTCAAAAATCAATTGAAAATTTTCATTGAGGCAGCTAAACTGCGAGATGAGGCGCTAGATCACACGTTGCTTTTTGGACCTCCAGGGTTGGGAAAGACCACTATGGCTTTCGTCATTGCCAATGAACTGGGAGTCAATCTCAAGCAAACTTCGGGTCCAGTTATTGAGAAAGCGGGCGATTTGGTAGCAATCTTGAACGATTTGGAGCCGGGAGATGTTCTCTTTATTGATGAGATTCATCGCTTGCCTATGTCTGTTGAAGAGGTGCTCTATAGCGCTATGGAAGATTTCTACATTGATATTATGATTGGAACGGGTGAGGCGAGCCGTAGTGTTCACTTGGACTTGCCACCGTTTACTTTGATTGGAGCAACAACGCGGGCAGGTATGTTGTCAAATCCCTTGCGGGCTCGCTTTGGTATTACTGGACATATGGAATACTATGAGGAGACGGATTTGACCGAGATTGTAGAGCGAACGGCCGAAATCTTTGAGATGGAGGTTACACATGAAGCGGCTGAGGAGTTGGCTTTACGTAGCAGAGGGACCCCTCGAATTGCCAATCGGCTTCTCAAACGCGTACGAGATTTTGCTCAGATTATGGGCAACGGACTAATTGATGACCAAATTACTGATCAAGCCCTGACGATGCTTGATGTGGATCAGGAAGGTCTAGATTATGTGGATCAGAAGATTCTCAAGACCATGATTGAAGTGTATGGCGGCGGGCCAGTTGGTCTGGGAACTTTGTCTGTTAATATAGCAGAAGAGCAGGAAACGGTAGAGGATATGTATGAGCCTTATTTGATCCAGAAAGGCTTTGTCATGCGGACACGAACAGGGCGCGTGGCAACCCGTAAGGCTTACGAGCATTTGGGTTATGAGTATTTGGAGAAATAACATGCTGTCCGAAAAAGAGATTTTACATGCGTTTTCATCAGACCGAGATATGATGACTATCTTACAGATTATCTATGACTTGAAATTGAAAGACAGCTGGCTTTGTGCTGGTTCGGTGCGAAATTTCATCTGGAATATCCTGTCGGACAAGCCCGGCTTTGATACAGAGACGGATGTGGATGTGATTTTCTTTGACCCAGATGTTTCTTATGAGGAAACACTCAACATTGAAAATCGGCTCAAGCGAGAATTTCCACATTACCATTGGGAAGTCAAGAATCAAGTCTATATGCATATCCACAGTCCAAATACCCAACCCTATACTAGCTCACAAGATGCCATGAGTAAATATCCAGAGCGTTGTACAGCTGTAGGCTTACGTTTGTTGGATAATGGACGGCTGGAATTCTTTGCTCCCTATGGCTTAGACGACATCCTCCATTTTCGTGTTCAGCCGACTCCGCATTTCTTAACAGATCCAGCGAGAAAAGCTCTTTATGAACAACGACTGAGCAAAAAGAATTGGCAGAAGAAGTGGAACAATCTTCAAATTGAATTTCTTTAAAATTTCTCAAAAATAGTAAAATCTTTAAGAAAAATTTAAGTCAGAATCGGTATACTATAATTACAAGTTGAGAAGAACTTAACTTGAACTCCTAAAAACTTTTCTTTTTCATAATAATCTCCCTGAACTCCACCGAAAAAGGTGGAGTTTTTTGTGCTTTTTTAAAATTATATAAAAATTGGCTCTTTGTCAACTGTAGTGGGTTGATGTCAGCTAACATCACGAGAGGACGAGATTCGTTCTCTCTTTTTTGTGTTTAAGGTGATGAGAATGCGTTTCTTGAAGTTATCAAAGTTCCTGAATCCAAAAGCGTTTCGCTTAATGACCTTGATGAGATTGTTAGTCGCTTCCAGCTTGGCGTTGGAGTAGGGGAGTTCCAAGGCGTTGGTAATCTTGTCTCTGTCCTTCAGAAAAGTTCGAAAGACGGTTTGAAAAATCGGGTGAACAGCTGAAAGATTCTCCTCCATCAGGTCAAAGAAATAGTCAGCTTGCTTTTCCTGAAAGTGAAAGAGCAGGAGCTGGTAAAGCTCATAGTGCTGTCGAAGTTGGTCCGAATAGCTGAGCAGCTGATGGAGAATCTCTTGATTGGTTAAATGCGCCCGAAAAGCTGGTCTGTAAAAACGCTTATGGCTGAGCTTGCGGCTGTCCTGCTGGAGGAGTTTCCAATAGCGTTTGAGGGTTCGGTATTCCTGAGATTTTCGGTCGAATTGGTTCATGATTTGGATGCGGACACGGTTCATAGCTCGGCTGAGGTGCTGTATAATGTGGAAACGATCGAGAACAATTTGGGCATGCGGGAAAAGCTGCTTGGCCAGCTGATAGTAAGGACTGAACATGTCCATGGTCATCACTTTGACCCCCCTACGAAACTGTCTAGGATAGCGTAGAAAATGATTTCGAATGACCGCTTGGGTTCTGCCGTCCAGGATGGCTAGGACTCCATTGGTATTAAAATCCTGAGCGATAAAGCTCATCTTCCCTTTCTTGAAGCTATACTCATCCCAGCTCATGATTTCTGGCAGTTTCTGCCAGTTGGTTTCAAATTTGAATTCCTTGAGCTTGCGAATGACGGTTGAGGTTGAGATTGAGAGCCTGTGGGCAATATCAGTCATGGCTTGCTTCTCAACCAATAATTGAGCGATTTTTTGTTTGACTGCAGAGGCAATCTGGTGATTTTTCTGGACGAGGGAGGTTTCAGCGACGGCCATTTTCCTGCATCCTTTACAGCGAAAGCGCCGCTTTTTGAGTCGGATAAGAGTTTTGTATCCCGCTGTCTCCAGATAAGGGATTTTAGAAGGTTTCTGGAAGTCGTATTTGGCCATCTGTCCCTTGCAGGCAGGGCATGGAGGTGCATCATAGTCAAGGTGGGCCAGGATTTCTTTGTGAGTGCTGGCATCAAAAAGATTGTCTATTTTGATATTTTTGTCTTCAATTCCAAGAAGTTTTGTGATAAAATCGAATTGTTCCATATGAGTCTTTCTAATGAGTAGTTTGGTCGCTTTTCATTATAGGTCATATGGGACTTTTTGTATACACAAAAATAGCTCCATAATCTCTGCGGTAGTTTTACCCACTACAGAAATTATAGAGCCTAAAAATTAACCCGTGGTGCTAGTTAAGTTCAAAATAGCTCAAATGATAAGCCAATAGGATTTGTTCAATCCTCAACTGTAGTCCAGCTACTCCTCTGGCGAAGGTGTGTTCCATATCAAAGAGAGCACATAACTCAGAAAAGCGCGTTTCAATGGTTCGCCTCATAGCCAGTAATCTCCCATTGTTATGCTGGCTCGCTCCTTCCATGTTCTGACGCAGTGGGGTCCATAAGTGATACCCTCTCTGTTTCAACCGATCTTTAAGAGCCTGGCTGAGATAACCTAAATCTGCTAAAATCACAGATTGTTGGCAGCCTTCCAATAAATCCTCCACCGCTTTGATATCATGAACAGCAGCTGAGGTGACAATATAGTTCAGAATATAGCCAGATAAGGTAACGAGCATGTGAACTTTGAAACCATAGAACCATAAGTGTTTTGACGCATTGTAGCCAATGTCTGCCACTCCTTCGAAAATACTTGCCCTATGGTTACGAACAGACTGACAAAGTGGTAGGGGAGAACTGTCTACGATGGCAATCGTATCGGAGGAGATTTGGTCATTCATCGCTTGTCGAATGAGTTGTAGCAGCCAAATCAACTGTCTTGAGCGACGATTAAAGCGACTTCTTTCAAGCATTTGGCCACAAGGAAATAGTTGGCAGATTCGGTGAAAATGATGTTGGGATTTGATTCTTAGTTCAGCTTGCAAGAGCAGTAAGACTAATAGAGATTCATCCGAAACTTTTGACAAGCTGACATTACGGCGATGCTTCAATGAATCAGGGTAATAATCCCGATAAAGCTGATGACAAATTTTGGATAATTGCTTCATATTCCATTGTAAATGATGGGATTTAGCGGTATACTGTAAATGTCTCATTTGGACAACCTCCTGTTTGTTTCGTCACTTACAGTATAGTCCAAATGGGCTTTTTATGGTGTTTTGAGGTTAACTAGCACCACGAGTAAAAATTAGAAAAAAGACATAAGAAGTTTACAAAATGTAAACATTCTAAGATATAACTATTGACTGATGAAGGTTATTGCAGTATAATAATATAGATATTTAATTATCCGCAATAGTGAGAGACACAGTTAAAGAATAAAAGAGACACAGTTAAAGAATAAATAGGAGACAAAGTTCATGTTCAAGTCAATAGGAAAAAGAATTGCTATGACAGCCATAGCGGTTTTCAGTTTTCTTTTGTTGGTTTTTTCTGCGAAGAATACTATGGCAATTTCGCGGATTAAAGACGACACAGATTTATCTAAGATAAACTTGTACCAATTTACTTTGAGACAGGATAATATGGAAGTCCTTAACCAGAATGCAGCTGTAGTTAAGGATGTTGTTCCTGCTAATGGCTCTTGGAAAGAAAGCACAGTTTTTTCTTTGAAGGTAGATAAGAATCAAAATAGCCAGTCTTTTCCAAATACGATAACACTACGATTTAAAAATGCTGGTATTGTTTATGGTAAAGTGGTTGATGTCTACGTTAAGGTTAATAATGTTACAGCTAATCTAGCTGAAAAGAATGCTGACTATAATAACTCATCAAAAACAGTAGTTCCTTTCTTAACGGTAGATGAAAATTGGGGCACAAAATCCATTCAAATTATGGATTATATTTATCCAAATCATCCAACGGTGACACATGATATCTATCAATCTTACTGGATCAACGCTAATGTTACTGCTGAGTTGCGATATCAAGATGGAACCCCCTGTGATTTAAAATTAGTTATGACACCATCTGATATTGATGTCATCAGTAATATCCATGGACAAACCCTTAAAGAATCTTTTACATTGGAAAATGCTACTAGTACTATTGCAAAGATAGTAACCAATAATGCCAACAACTTGGCAGAAGTAGCGTCTGGAGGTAATATTACTTGGACCCCTACTGATCCTAATGGAACAAGCGGTGACTGGTACGAACATAATAAAACAGGTCTTGCAGTACGGTCAGTTAACAATACAGTGACATTTTCCTATGGAACAACTGCAAGTTGCGGAGGTCTCTTTGGGATTTATACTGAAGTACCCGCGGCTCCACCTGTTAAAACAGTCAGTACTGAAAAAGTGACTGCTAAGTCTGGGCAAGAGATTAATTATACAGTAAATTATACTGCTCCAGTTCCAGGGGTTGACTTGATTGGGAATCTGGATAGTATGAAGATGGCAGACACCTTTGATGAACGGCTCGATTTTAAAAGTTTAAGTGTTGTTTTAGATGGTAAGACATTAATAGAAGGAGAGGATTATACTGTAGATGTTTCTGGACAAACTGTCACGGTGACTCCAGCAGCTAAGTATCTAGCTAAAGGGAACGGTGGTAAAAATTATGTTATCACTTATAAGACGGTAACTAATAGTAAAATTGAGCAAAATGGTTCAGATATTGAAAATCGAGCTGAACAAATTCTAGATAATGTTCCGTCCCACTCTAATACGGTTAAAACACAGGTACTTTTTAAGAAAACACACGAATATCGAAGCGGAACACTAGGTAAAGAACTACCGCAATCTGTTTTGGATTTACTTCCACCGGCTCAATTAGATATTCCAAATGGAACAACGGTTACACCTGACCCACCAAAGAATAATATCCAAAAAGTCAGTGTACCAGAAGGAAATTGGGTCTTTAAAGGCTACGACAAAGAATCAGAAGTCATTAACAACAAGGATGCTCATTTTATCGGAATTTGGGTGATTGAAGAGTATGCTAAACCAGTAAAGGATGTTACCGATACAGCCGGGACTAGTATTAATGGTCAAAGCGTTAAGCCTGGCGATGTTTTAACTTATACAATTAGTTATACAAATACGACGGATAGCGATCGTGAAGTAACTATTACAGATACAATTCCAAAATCAACAACTTATGTTAATGGCTCCGCAGATAATGATGGTGTCTATGCAGACGGGAAATTGACATGGAAAAAAACGGTTGCTAAAGACACTACTTTAAAAGTGACTTTCCAAGTAAAAGTTAATGATGATGTAAATGGTAAAGCTATAGAAAATACAGGACATGTGGATGATGGTCTACAAAAAATTGATACAAATCCAACCCATAATCCAACTCCTAAAAAACCAGTCAAAGATGTCTTGGATACTAAGGGCACTAGCATTGATGGTCAAGAAGTAAAACGTGGACAGGAATTGACATATACTGTAACTTATCAAAATACAACAGGACAAGCTCAGGATGTCACTATTACGGATGCAATCCCTGAACACACAACCTATGTTGAAAATTCGGCAGATAATGCTGGAACTTATGCGGACGGTAAAGTTACTTGGACTAAGAATGTAGCTGCAAATGAAACCTGGACAGTGAAATTCAAGGTTAAAGTTGATGACAAAGTTGATCAAGATAAAATTGAAAACACTGCTCAAGTCATTACTGGAAATAACACTGTAAAAACGAATACAACTAAAAATCCAACTCCTAAGCAATATAGTTTGCCAAGAACTGGAGGAACAGGCATTGGGATCTATCTAATGCTAGGTTCAGCTTTGGTAGTAGGTGCAGTTGCTGTGTTGACTTACCGTTTCTATCATAAACGAAAAGTTAACGGATAGACACATAGTAAATCATTAAAGTTGCTATTGTAAGGTTAATAAAAGGAGAAAAAATGAAACACATAAAATATATTTTAGCGGCCCTAGCTGCTGTACTAGCCGTCTTCACTGGTGGTAAAGTTTTAGCGGATAGCTATACAGTCACTTTAAATGGAACAACTACTGGACATACTTATGAAGCCTACCAAATTTTTGCTGGTGATTTGTCTGGAAGCACTCTTTCTAACATTAAATGGGGATCAGGAGTTAGTGCTGCCGGGCAAACTGCTCTTGGCGATGCGAGTGTCAAGGCAGAGAGCTTAGATGGAAAAGCAAAAGATGCTGCAGAAGCTCAAAAATTTGCTCAAGATGTTGCTCCATATTTACAAAATCCTGCTGCTACAGTAACGAGTACAGCTGGAACAACTACTTTTTCAGGCTTGGCTGCTGGTTACTACTTGATTAAAGACAAAAGTGGTTCTCAAGATGGAAAAGCTAGCTCATACACACGCTTCATTTTAGAAGTTGTGAAAGATACACAAGCAAATCTAAAGGCTGATGTTCCAACTATCGAGAAAAAAGTGCAAGATACAAATGGCTACCATGATGCAGTTGATTATGCTATTGGAGCTTCTGTTCCATTCCAATTAACTGCAACGCTGCCAAGTAACTACGACTCTTATAAAGAATATCATCTTTCATTTAATGATACTTTATCGGCAGGTTTGACTTATAATAAAGATGCGAAAGTTTATGTTATCAATAGTAATAATGAACAAGAAGTTACAAGTCAGTTTACTATTGATTCAAATGGTGCAAGTTATACAATCAACGATTTGAAGACTGTTACGACAGATGACAAAGGGCAAGCTGTTACCATTACAAAAGATTCTAAAATCGTCGTTCGTTATACTGCAAAATTAAACGACCAAGCTGTGATTGGTTCAACTGGAAATTCAAATACAGCTAGTTTGATTTATTCAAATGACCCAAATAGTACAGGTGGTGGTAGCAAAGGTGAAACGCCAAAAGATAAAGTTGTTGTCTTTACTTATCAAGTAGTTATCAATAAAGTTGACCAAGATAAACAAACTCCTTTGAAAGGTGCAGGTTTCACACTTTATAAGAAAGATGCTACTGGAAAGTATACGAAAGTAACAGAAATTGCCGCTGGAGAAACAACGACCTTTACTTTTAAAGGACTCAGCGCAGGTGATTATAAACTTTCTGAAACCCAAACTCCTGCTGGATATAATACGATTGCAGACGTAGAATTTAAAATTTCTGCTGAAATGGATCGCACATCTGATAATCCAACCTTGAAATCTTTAACGGCTACAGCAACTTCTACGAATAAGCTAACATTTACTAGCAATATCACTGATGGCTCATTGACCGCAAATGTTGTCAATAAAAAAGGTTCAATCCTCCCGTCAACAGGTAGCATTGGGACAACAATTCTTTATGCTGTTGGAACAATCTTAGTTCTTGGTTCAGGTGCTTTGCTTATCGTAAGAAAGCGTATGAATACAAAATGATTTAGAGTTTGAGACAGACTCAAGCAAAAGAGATGGACAAATTGCTTCTATCTCTTTTATTTGCTATACAAGGGGAACTCATTTAACATGATTACTTTTATTAAAAAACACTTTATTACTTTTATATTAGTTATCATCTTGTTAAGTGGGTTATCATTACTCCTATATCCTACACTTAGCAATATCTGGAATTCTTATCATCAGTCGGAAGCAATCGCATCTTATAAGCATCATGTAGCAGATATGAAGCAGAGTAAAGAAGAGGAAATGCTATCTGCTGCTCATGCTTATAATAAAACTTTAGCGACAGGAGTAACCCCCCTTTTAAATCTGACAAAGTCCGAAATAGAAACGTATAATCATATCTTGGATGTCACAGGTACGGGCATTATGGCTTATGTTGAGATTCCTAAGCTAAAGACGACTATGCCTATCTATCATGGGACTGATGAAGCTATTTTAGAAATAGCAATTGGGCATATCCCTGGGACTTCATTTCCAGTAGGTGGGAAAGGGACGCACTCTGTTATTTCTGGACATCGTGGTTTGCCCTCTGCTAATCTATTTACTAATCTTAACCATTTGAAAAATGGCGATAGGTTTATGATTCATGTATTAGGTAAAACTTTAACTTATAAAGTGGATCAAATTTTGACAGTTAAACCAGAAGAGATTTCAGCCTTGAAGATTGATCCAAATCAGGATTACTGTACCCTTGTTACCTGTACGCCTTATGGTGTGAATACTCATCGATTGTTGGTAAGAGGTCATCGAGTAGTTACTCCAAAAACAATAAAAAATCATAAAACAGAATCAAGTAACGATTTTTGGCAAATCATGGGGAGTAGTGTTGTGTTGCTTTTAGTGGTGGTTGGCTGGGGATTTCATTCTCGAAAAGTGAGAAAAGGCAGGCGCAGCAGACGGTCAACTTAGAGTGTCGTTGATTCACTAATAATTATATGCGCAATTTGAGATTGAGGACAATTCGTTCTCAATCTTTTTATTTGTATACGAAGATAACAGTTTCTAAATTGAAAAATGAAGTTTTTCAAAAAAATCTCAAGGGTTTAAATTCCTATTTTTTTAGATTTTGTTATAATAGTAAAGAGGTCTATGCTATGAAGAAAATTGTGTTTGTTTGCTTGGGAAATATCTGTCGCAGTCCGATGGCAGAGTTTGTGATGAAAGATTTGACAGATGATGTTTATGTTGAAAGTCGGGCGACTTCAGACTGGGAGCATGGCAATCCAATCCACTCTGGAACGCAGGCGATTTTTAAAAAATATGCCATTCCTTATGACAAAAGCAAAACTTCTCAACAAATTTCACAGCAGGATTTTGTAGACTTTGATTATATTATCGGAATGGATAAATCCAATTTTCAAGATTTGAGGAAAATTGCACCGGGAAAATATCTGGAGAAAGTATTTCAATTTGAAGAGAGAAGTGTGCCAGATCCTTGGTACACAGGTGATTTTGACGAGACTTATCGGCTTATTTTGGCAGGTTGTCAGAAATGGATTGAGCGCGTGAAGAGCGAAGATTAGTGGAGAGAATGGATACATTAAAAGAATTTTACGAAAAGTACAAAATTTATCTCACAAGGCATAACTTGGAATTGCTAGCAGTAACGGTTATTGTCCTATCAGCGATGGTGGCTTTTACATCAGGTATTCCCAGTCAAGGGGCATTGACCTTGGATAAAGGAGCACTCAAATATAATGGCAGCCTTGTTCGTGGTAAAATGAATGGTCAAGGAACCTTAACCTTTAAAAATGGGGATACTTATAAAGGTAATTTTAAGAACGGTACTTTTAATGGGAAAGGAACCTTTATAGCTAAAGCTGGTTGGAAGTATGAAGGCAACTTTGTGAATGGACAGCCTGAAGGGCAAGGCAAATTAACAACAGAAAATAATGTTGTCTACAAGGGAAAGTTTAAACAGGGGATTTATCAAAATGCGCATTAAATGGTTTTCATTAGTGAGGATTACAGGATTACTCCTAGTTCTGCTCTATCATTTCTTCCAGAAAGCTTTTCCTGGCGGTTTTATTGGTGTGGATATTTTCTTCACTTTCTCAGGCTTTTTGATTACATCTCTCTTGATTGATGAATTTGCCAGAGACAAAGACATTGATGTTAAAGGATTCTTGAGACGTCGCTTTTATCGGATTGTGCCACCGCTTGTCTTTATGATTTTGCTTATCATGCCCTTTACCTTGCTGATTCGGAAGGATTTTGTGGCTGATATTGGGATGCAAATCGCTGCTACGCTTGGCTTTGTGACAAATTTTTATGAAATTTTGTCTGGTGGAAATTACGAGAGTCAATTTATCCAACATCTCTTTGTGCACACATGGAGCTTGGCTTTGGAGATGCACTACTATATCTTGTGGGGCTTGGCAACATGGTATTTAGCGAAGAAAAGTAAAACCATTGGGCAATTTCGTGGTATTATCTTTCTTTTATCATCTGCTTTGTTCTTGATTAGTTTTCTCTCTATGTTTGTCAGAAGTTTCTTCTCTTCAAACTTTTCTGTGATTTACTTTTCAAGTTTCACGCATATCTTCCCGTTTTTTGCAGGAAGTATTTTAGCGACACTTTCGGGTGTGAGTGATTTGGGAGCACCTTTTCGTAAAATGGAGCAGGCGCTTGATTTAAAAAAGACCTTCTATTTACTTGGTGGTAGTTTTGCAGCTTTGCTGTTACTAACGTTCCTCTTGAGATTTGATAATTTATTGACTTATCTGTTTGGTTTCCTTTTGGCAACGGTATTTTCAGTCGTGATGATTTTGGCAACACGTGTGCTTCATGATAAAACGTCGCATGTTGATGAGCCGCCTGTTATCACATTTATTGCAGATACGAGTTACGGCGTGTATTTGTTCCATTGGCCGTTTTACATCATCTTTTCCCAATTGATGGGCAATGGATGGGCAGTTCTATTGACAACCGTGCTTTCCTTTGCCTTGTCTGCTTTCTCTTTCTATCTGTTAGAGCCGACATTAGCAGGTAGAGAGCCAAAAGTATTTGGCTTGAAGATGGACATCAAGCAAATCACAACGCCTGTATTTTATAGTTTGATTCCATTAACACTGGTCGCTTTGGTCATGATCGTGACTGCTCCGAAAATTGGTGCTTTTGAAGAAAATTTGCTCGTCAATGGGTTAAATCAAGCTGACAGTAAAATGCAGATCACTCGTACCCAAGCTGATAATGTGAGTGCCAGTCAATACAACGTAGCAAAGGGTACAACCGTTATCGGAGATTCGGTAGCTTTGCGAGCAAGTGAATGGCTCAAGCAGGCTATGCCGGAAATTCAAGTGGATGCAGCAGTCAGTCGAAACTTAGAATCGGGCTTGCAAGTCTATCAAACTGATATTTCAAACAAGGTGCTTCTGGAAACAGTGGTCTTAGCCTTGGGAACCAATACGGTTGATAACTACGAAAGTTTGCTCAATCAATTTATTGAGAAACTACCGAAAGGACATCGTTTGGTTTTAGTGACGCCGTATGATGGTCGCACAGCACATAATGCTTCTAGCCTGGCATTCAAAACCCGTCAGTATGAATTGGAATTGGCGAAAAAATACGATTATGTCTTTGTAGCAGATTGGTATCAAACTGCTATCGAACACCCAGAAATTTGGTACGGAACTGACTATGTGCACTTTGGCTCGGAGACAACAACAATCACCAAGGGCGGTGAGCTCTATGCACAAACCGTTAAACAAGCCATTGATGAAGCTGTGAAAAAAGGAACGGTGAAGAAATAATAGTAAATAATTAGAAGTCATGGATTGCCTTGCGATTCATGACTTTTGTGTACTGTAAAAAGGATAGTAGGGTAGAACGAGGGTGGAGGAATACATGGCAAAAATGCTCTTTTTTACATAACTTTTGTTTTAGGAAATCTTGAAAAAGTATGTGAAATATATAATTTTATGTTTTAAAATTCACAAACAATGTTTTTAAATATAATAGAAAACTCATGTTTTGAAATAACTTCACAATATAAAAGAAAAAGTTTGTGAAGTTTGCATGAAACTGTTTACAAGAGAAAAAAAATAAGGTATAATAATCTTGTGAAAAATTTAACAAAGGGTTTATAAAAATCCTAAAAACCATTGGAGGAACACATGGCTGATAAAAAAACATTAACTCCCGAAGAAAAAAAGTTAGCTGCTGAAAAGCATGTTGACGAACTTGTTCAAAAAGGGCTAGTTGCTCTGGAAGAAATGAGAAAATTAAATCAAGAACAAGTAGACTACATTGTTGCAAAAGCTTCAGTTGCTGCTCTTGATGCACATGGTATCTTAGCAGAACATGCTGTTAAAGAAACAGGTCGCGGTGTCTTTGAAGACAAAGCAACAAAAAACCTTTTTGCCTGCGAACACGTTGTTAACAATATGCGTGGTGTTAAAACTGTTGGTGTGATTGAAGATGATCCTATTACAGGTTTAACGAAAATTGCTGAACCGGTCGGAGTAATCTGCGGAATCACTCCAACGACCAACCCAACTTCAACAGCGATTTTCAAATCATTGATTTCATTGAAAACGCGGAATCCAATTATCTTTGCTTTCCATCCATCTGCTCAAGAATCTTCTGCTCATGCGGCACAAATCGTACGTGATGCAGCGATTGCAGCAGGTGCACCTGAAAACTGTGTTCAATGGATTACACAGCCATCTATGGAAGCAACAACAGCTTTGATGAACCACGAAGGTATTGCAACAATCCTTGCGACTGGTGGGAACGCCATGGTAAAAGCTGCTTATTCATGTGGCAAACCTGCTCTTGGAGTTGGTGCTGGTAACGTTCCAGCTTACGTTGAAAAATCAGCAAATATCCGCCAAGCAGCACATGATATCGTGATGTCCAAATCATTTGATAATGGTATGGTCTGTGCATCTGAGCAAGCTGTGATCATTGATAAAGAAATCTATGATGAATTTGTAACAGAATTCAAATCTTACCATACTTACTTTGTCAGCAAGAAAGAAAAAGCGCTTTTGGAAGAATTTTGTTTTGGTGCAAAAGCCAACAGCAAGAACTGCGCTGGTGCAAAATTGAATCCAAATATTGTTGGTAAACCAGCTACATGGATTGCTGAGCAAGCAGGATTCAAAGTACCAGAAGGTACAAATATCTTGGCTGCTGAATGTGCAGAAGTTGGAATTAAAGAACCATTGACTCGTGAAAAATTATCACCTGTTATTGCGGTTTTGAAAGCTGAAGATACTGAAGATGGACTTAAAAAAGCTCGTCAAATGGTTGAATTTAATGGTCTAGGACACTCAGCTGCTATCCATACAAAAGACGAAGCTCTTGCAAAACGTTTCGGTACGGAAATAAAGGCAATGCGTATCATATGGAACTCTCCATCTACCTTTGGTGGTATCGGTGATGTATATAACGCCTTCATTCCATCATTAACACTTGGATGTGGTTCATACGGACACAACTCAGTTGGTGATAACGTATCAGCTATCAACCTTCTTAACATCAAGAAAGTAGGGAAACGTAGAAATAATATGCAATGGTTTAAAGTTCCTTCAAAAATCTACTTCGAACGTAACGCAATCCAATACCTTCAAACTTGCGAAGGTATCGAACGTGTCATGATTGTTACCGATAAATCAATTGAAAAACTCGGTTTTGTACAACGTGTGATTGACCAATTGAATCTTCGTAAAAACAAAGTCACGATTCAAGTCTTCTCAGATGTTGAACCAGATCCAGATATCACAACAGTTCGTCGTGGTGTTGAAGTAATGCGCTCGTTTGAACCAGATACTATCATTGCCCTTGGTGGTGGCTCACCAATGGATGCGGCTAAAGGTATGTGGATGTTCTATGAACAGCCAGACGTTGACTTCGGTGACCTCGTTCAAAAATTCATGGATATCCGTAAACGTGCCTTCAAATTCCCATCACTTGGTAAGAAAGCACAATATATCGGTATTCCAACAACATCTGGTACAGGTTCAGAAGTAACACCGTTTGCAGTTATTTCTGATAAGGCAAATAATCGTAAATACCCAATCACTGACTATGCATTGACACCAACTATTGCAATTGTTGACCCTGCTTTGGTAGAATCTGTTCCAGCATTTATTGCTGCCGACACAGGTATGGATGTTCTAACTCACGTTACAGAAGCCTATACTTCAAACTTTGCTAATGACTATACAGATGGTATTGCCCTTCAAACTATTAAGTTGGTCTTTAAATACTTGGAAAAATCTGTAAAAACGGCTGACCCAGAAGCCCGTGAAAAGATGCACAATGCCTCTACAATGGCTGGTATGGCCTTTGCAAATGCCTTCCTTGGAATGAGTCACTCAATGGCGCATAAGATTGGTGCTGTTCACCACACCATTCACGGACGTACAAATGCTATTTTACTTCCTTATGTTATCCGTTACAATGGAACTCGTCCATCTAAAACTACAACATGGCCTAAGTACAACTACTGGAAAGCTGATGAAAAATTCCAAGATATTGCTCGTATGCTAGGTCTTCCTTGCTCAACACCAGAAGAAGCGGTTGAAGCGTATGCCAAAGCTGTTTATGACCTTGGTGTAGCGGTTGGCATCAAGATGAACTTTAAAGATCAAGGTATTGATGAAAAAACTTGGAAAGATAGCTTACATGATATTGCCGTTCTTGCTTATGAAGACCAATGTTCACCAGCAAATCCACGCTTGCCAATAGTTACTGACATGGAAGAAATTATGGCTGATGCCTACTATGGCTATGCAGAACGTCCAGGACGTCGTAAATAGACAGTAAAGTTTGTTCTAATTTGAATCGTTCGTCATTGTACAGACAATGTATTCAGATTTTTAGACATAAATCAGTTTATCAGTCACCATCTCCCTGCTTTTGTAGGGAGATTTTTCTATTTGGAGAGAGTGTTCTTTCTCTTGCTTGATATTGTATGCGTTTTCCTGTAAACTAGTTGTGAAAAAAGGAGGGCGGTCATGTTTCAATTGTTGGTATTTGATAGGGACGATGTCATTGTGGATACAGAAAATCTTATACTTCTCTTTTCCCTAAAATATCATAATAGACTGATAAGTTTTGAATCTGTAAATTTGATACTAAAATAATGAAAAGTTGATGTTAAAGCATTATGAGTGTTATAATATAATTGTGTAAACGGTTTCTAAAATAGATGATATTTATAAAAATAAGGAGGAAATATAATGTCAGTATTTTATGTTCCATCAGTTAATCTTATTGGTTGTGGTGTGATTAATGAAATAGGTGGTCATATCAAAGAGTTGGGGTATAAGAAAGCTCTCTTGGTGACAGACCATTATATTGCAAGTAGTGACATTTTACCTAAGGTAACTGCACCACTTGATAAGGAAGGTATTGAGTATGTCGTTTTTAGTGATGTTGAGCCAAATCCAACTGTAAAAAATGTTGAAGACGGTTTAGCTGTTTTGCAAGATAATAATTGTGATTTTATTATTTCACTTGGTGGTGGTTCGCCACAAGATGCTGCAAGTAGTATTTCAATTCTTGCAACGAATGGCGGGCGTCCGCAAGATTACGAAGGCGTTCACAAATCAAAGGAAAAAGGCTTGCCGGTTGTAGCAATCAATACGACAGCAGGAACATCAGCTGAAATCACGATTAACTATGTTATTACTGATGAAGAGCGTAAAGTAAAAATGGTTATGGTTGATAAGAATAGCCTTGCGCTCCTGTCAGTAAATGATCCAGAATTGATGATTTCAAAACCAAAAGCTTTGACAGCTGCAACAGGTATGGATGCTCTTACACATGCGGTTGAAGCTTTGGTAACACCAGGTGCGTATAATGTGACGAAAAAATTGTCTATTGGTGCAATTGAGTTAATTAAAGAATTTTTACCTCGTGCTGTTGAAAATGGCCATGACATTGAAGCACGCGAAGCTATGGTTAATGCGATTTTCCTAGGTGGTATGGCCTTTAATAATGCTGGGCTAGGTTATGTACACTCTATGGCTCATCAACTTGGAGCAGTTTACAATCTTCCTCACGGTGTTTGCTGTGCCATGCTTTTACCAGTTGTAGAGCGTGAAAATGCGAAACGTGTGCCAGAAGCATTCCGAAATGTTGCAAAAGCTCTTGGTCTCCATACGGAAGGTAAAAGTGATAAAGAATGCGCTGATTATGCCATTTCTGAAATTGAAAAATTATCAGCAACTGTGGGCATTCCGAAAAAATTGACAGAACTGGACATTAAAGAAGAGGAATTTGACTTTGAATACCTTTCTAAAAATGCACTCATTGATGCTTGTGCACCAGGAAATCCATTTATGCCAACCTTAGAAGAAACGATTGCTCTTTACAAAGAGTTGTTTTAAGCGCTGATTTGTCGTAAAAATAAAAAAGCGAGATAGAACTAATATTTGAAAATTTTTAGTCAGTAGTTTCAACTTCGCAAAGTTGTTCAATAGCCTCTCGGGCTGTCAAAGTGGTGAATGAAGAGAAACGCAGTTTTCGTCAAAAATACTCATCTAAGCTTGAAAAATGACTAAGGAGTGGTTTGCTTTGCTGTAACTTTAAAGAAGTATTTAGATATTAGCTACTATGTCAAAAGCTTTTTGCTATTATAAAATAAGGCAGGGATAATATTGTCTCTGCCTTTTATTTGCGTTCGTCTTTTGGGGAATGTCCAAAATAGGTACGATATTTGTCATAAAAGTAAGTTTTATTTGAAAATCCAACACTTTGTGCTACCTCGTAAATTGGCATACGTGTAGATAGGAGAAGATGTTTAGACGGACGCCAGGACAATACCGAAAAGAACACCAGCACTGAGAAAATTTTAAACTTTTATTCAAAAGCGACTCTGGATGATACTCCTGAAAAAAGCATTCCCCCTTGCTAATTCTATTATAGGGTCTCCATTCTAGACAATTCTTGGGGGGGGGGGGAGATAGCATTCGCATAGATGCAGTCTTTGTATACCTCATAGGCAATCCGCAATGATTATAGCGTCATGTTAACAGAGCTATCGTTCTGGTTGAAACTACTTTCAAGATTTAAGAGAAAAGTAATTGTTATTAGAAATTAGAACCAAAATCTCAGATATTGTTGAAAGCGCTTCAAAAAATAGTTATAATAACATCGTGAGATTGAAAGCGCTTTAAAAATCGATCTACAATAGCAAAGGAGAAGGCTGTCTATGGCACAAATGACAAAAGACGAGCTGATTGCCAAAATAAAAAATGGCATCATTGTTTCCTGTCAAGCCTTGCCACACGAACCGCTATATACTGAAGCAGGTGGGATTATTCCCCTTTTGGTGAAAGCGGCTGAACAAGGAGGAGCTGTTGGCATTCGAGCTAATAGTGTTCGGGATATTAAGGAAATTAAAGAGGTTACTTCGTTGCCGATCATCGGCATTATCAAGCGGGATTATCCACCTCAAGAGCCATTTATTACCGCAACGATGCGAGAAATTGATGAACTAGCAACTCTGGATATTGAAGTGATTGCTTTTGATTGTACAAAGCGGGAGCGTTTTGATGGTTTAAAGATTGCGGATTTCATCAAGCAAGTGAAGGAGAAATATCCTCATCAATTGTTCATGGCAGATGTGAGTACCTTTGAAGAGGGAGCTGCTGCGGTAGAAGCGGGTGTGGACTTTGTAGGGACAACTTTGTCGGGCTACACTTCTTATAGTTTGCAAGGTGAGGGGCCGGATTTTGATCTGATAAAAAATTTATGTGATGCAGGTTTGGATGTTATCGCGGAAGGAAAAATTCATTATCCAAGTGAAGCTAAAACGATTCATGACTTAGGTGTTAGAGGAATTGTAGTAGGTGGTGCCATTACGCGTCCAAAAGAAATTACAGAGCGTTTTGTTGCAGCAGTAAGTGAAAAGTAGGAACAATTTTATCCTAAAAAGGATGACAATAAAAGGAGAAACAATATGAGGATGAAGAAAATACTTTGTTCGTTAGTTGCAGGAGCTGCAATTTTATCTTTGGCAGCATGTGGAAATTCAGGTGGTTCAAACAAGTCGGCTGATTCAGGTAATTCTTCTGGTAAGACAGAGATTACTTGGTGGGCTTTCCCAGTCTTCACGCAAGAAAAAGCAAACGATGGTGTTGGAACTTATGAAAAAGAAATTATCAAAGCATTTGAAAAAGCCAATCCAGATATTAAAGTGAAACTAGAAACAATTGATTTCAAATCTGGTCCAGAAAAAATTACAACTGCGATTGAAGCAGGAACAGCACCAGATGTCCTCTTTGACGCACCGGGCCGGATCATTCAATATGGTAAAAATGGTAAATTGGCAGAATTGAACGATCTCTTTACAAATGATTTTGTCAAAGATGTCAATAACAATCAAATCATTCAGGCCAGCAAAGCTGGTGACAAAGCCTATATGTATCCAATTAGCTCTGCGCCATTTTACATGGCATTGAACAAGAAAATGCTAAAAGAAGCTGGTGTGTTAGACCTTGTTAAAGAGGGCTGGACAACTGCTGACTTCGAAAAAGTATTAAAAGCATTGAAAGCTAAAGGGTATACTCCTGGCTCACTCTTCAGTAATGGTCAAGGTGGTGACCAAGGTACACGTGCTTTCATTTCAAATCTTTATGGTGGTTCTGTAACAGATGATAAAGTGACAAAATATACAACGGACAGTCCAAACTTTGTCAAAGGTTTGAACAAAGCAGTGAGCTGGATTAAAGATGGTTTGATGACAAACGGATCTCAATTCGATGGTGGAGCAGATATTCAAAACTTTGCAAATGGGCAAACTTCTTATACTGTTCTTTGGGCACCTGCGCAAAAAGGCATCCAAGCTAAACTCTTGAAAGCTAGTGGTGTCGAAGTTGTGGAAGTGCCATTCCCATCAGATAACGGAAAACCAGCTTTGGAATACCTTGTAAATGGTTTTGGTATCTTTAACAATAAAGATAAAAAGAAAGTAGAAGCTGCTAAAAAGTTTGTCAAATTTATTGCGGATGATAAAAAGTGGGGGCCAAAAAATGTTGTTCGTACAGGTGCCTTCCCAGTTCGTTCCTCATTTGGAAAATTGTATAATGACAAACGGATGGAAACAATCAGCACTTGGACAAAATATTATTCACCATATTACAATACGATTGATGGATTTGCAGAAATGAGAACACTCTGGTTCCCAATGTTGCAATCTGTTTCAAATGGCGATGAAAAAGTTGAATCTGCTTTGAAGACCTTTACAGAAAAAGCAAATGAAACCATTAAAAAAAGTAAAAAATAAATAATGTAACGATTTCCCTTTTTCTGTTGTTGGTTTCATAAAATAGGAAAAGGGAATTTTTTATCAAAAAGAGGAGGTCAGTATCTCCTCTAGCTAAATGAGGTGTTGAATGTGAAAGTGAATAAAATAAGAATGAGAGAAACGGTGATTTCCTATGCTTTTTTGGCACCAGTTCTATTATTCTTTATTGTCTTTGTATTGGCACCGATGGTGATGGGATTTGTAACGAGTTTCTTTAATTATTCTATGACATCCTTTTCATTCGTTGGATTGGACAATTACTCACGAATGTTTAAAGATCCAGTCTTTATTAAATCTCTCATTAATACGGTGATTATTGTTATTGGTTCGGTACCAATTGTTGTGTTGTTCTCTTTGTTTGTGGCTTCTCAAACCTATAGTCAGAATGCGATTGCACGGTCATTTTATCGGTTTGTCTTCTTCCTGCCAGTGGTAACAGGGAGTGTAGCGGTAACCGTTGTATGGAAATGGATTTACGACCCGCTGTCAGGGATTTTAAACTTTGTACTAAAGTCAGGGCATGTCATCAATCAAAACATTTCCTGGCTAGGAGATAAGCATTGGGCTTTAATGGCGATTATTGTGATTTTGCTGACAACTTCTGTCGGACAACCCATTATTCTCTATATTGCTGCTATGGGAAACATTGACAATTCATTGGTGGAGGCTGCGCGTGTTGATGGAGCGACAGAACTGCAAGTTTTCTGGAAGATTAAATGGCCGAGCTTACTTCCGACAACGCTCTATATTGCGATTATTACTACGATTAACTCTTTCCAATGTTTTGCCTTGATTCAGCTGTTGACATCTGGAGGGCCAAACTATTCAACCAGTACATTGATGTATTACCTGTATGAAAAAGCCTTCAAGTTATCTGAATATGGTTATGCTAATACCATGGGAGTATTTTTAGCTGTCATGATTGCTTTGATTAGCTTTGCCCAATTCAAGATTCTTGGAAATGATGTCGAATATTAAAGAAAGGAGAGACAAGATGAAACAGAAAAAAATGAGTGCCTTTACGGTAATTTCAACGATTATTCTCTTGGTGTTGACCGTTCTCTTTGTTTTTCCTTTCTATTGGATTTTAACAGGGGCTTTCAAATCGCAGCCAGATACGATTGTCATTCCACCTCAATGGTGGCCTAAGATGCCAACATTAGAAAATTTCCAACAGCTGATGGTGCAAAATCCAGCCCTGCAATGGATGTGGAATAGTGTCTTTATCTCGCTAGCAACCATGTTTTTGGTCTGCATTACCTCTTCTTTAGCAGGTTATGTTTTGGCCAAGAAGCGTTTTTATGGGCAACGTATTCTTTTTGCGACCTTTATCGCTGCTATGGCTTTGCCTAAGCAAGTTGTGCTGGTTCCTTTGGTTCGTATTGTCAACTTTATGGGAATTCATGATACACTAGCTGCAGTTATTTTGCCTCTTGTCGGCTGGCCTTTTGGGGTCTTTCTCATGAAGCAATTTAGCGAAAATATCCCAACAGAATTGTTGGAATCTGCTAAGATGGACGGCTGTGGTGAGATTCGTACTTTTTGGAATGTTGCTTTTCCAATTGTGAAACCAGGTTTTGCCGCTCTTGCTATTTTTACCTTTATCAATACATGGAATGACTACTTTATGCAATTGGTCATGCTGACATCGCGTCAGAATCTGACTATTTCACTTGGGGTGGCAACAATGCAAGCTGAAATGGCGACCAACTACGGTTTGATTATGGCTGGTGCTGCTATGGCAGCTGTTCCGATTGTAGCTGTCTTCTTAATATTCCAAAAATCCTTCACGCAAGGTATTACCATGGGAGCTGTGAAAGGATAAGGAGGCCGACCAAATGATTTTCGATGAATTAGAAAATCTCGCCCACTACAAAGGTATCCATGAGAATTTAGATTGCGCCATTGATTATCTCCTGACGCACGATGTAAACGATTATGATTCGGGACGGTATGAGATTGACGGAGAAAAAGTATTTCTGTTTGTACAGGAAAATGAATTGTGTTCTGACACGACAGATGATTTTGAATTTCATCACCATTATCTAGACTTGCATTTGCTTTTAGCAGGGCATGAAATCATTCGATATGGCAACAGGGTAAAAGAAGTGAGAAAACCGTATGATAAAAAGAAGGACATTGGCTTTGTGACTTGTGAGCAATCTCTTCCATTTTATTTGGATAAACAGAATTTTGTTCTATTTTTACCCAATGAGCCGCATCAGCCCAATAGGTTTGCTGCTAAAGGTGATAAGGTCAAAAAATGTGTCGTAAAGGTTTTGCTCAACGATTGAAATAACTAACGAGGAGGTAGAGTCATGGAAAAGAGAGGTTCTCAGCTAATACAAAGTATTTTTGATACAGATAATTTCTTTATGAGAATATGTGAGAAAATATTAGATTTGGTGACTGTGAACTTGCTCTTTTTGCTGTCCTGCTTGCCAATTGTTACGATTGGTATTGCAAAGATGAGCTTGTATCAGACTTTGTTTGTCATCAAAGATTCGCGTCGCGTAAAAGTCACAGCAACCTATGTGCAGGCTTTTAGAAAAAACTGGAAAATTGGTTTCAAACTCGGTTTGCTAGAGTTGCTGATTGTAGGTATCAGTCTATTTGACCTCATGCTCTTTTGGCGACAAGAGACGCTACCATTTCAAATGTTAAAAGCAACTTGTATCGGTGTCATCATTTTTACTAGTTTGCTGTTTTTATGTATCTATCCTTTGGCAGTTAAGTTTGAAATGACGATAAAAGATATGTTGCAAACGGGTCTTATCATGGTGAGTTTGCATTTCCCGTGGTTTTTTTTGATGATAGCCTTATTAGCTGCAATCATCTTTTTCCTCTCTAGTTCAGGATTTGTGTTGCTACTAGGCTTTACTCTTTTTGTATTAGTCGGTTTTGCAGCCTTAGGATTTTTGCAATTGCCCATCATGGAAACTATTTTTAATAAGTACAAACGATAAAATCAATCAAATTGGAGAATAAAATATGAGAGATTTAAAAAAATACGAAGGGGTCATTCCGGCCTTTTATGCCTGCTATGATGACCAAGGTGAGATTAGTCCGGAGCGTGTGCGGGCTTTGGTAGAATATTTCCTCAAAAAAGGAGTTCAGGGCTTGTATGTCAATGGCTCGTCGGGGGAGTGTATCTATCAAAGCGTTGCCGATAGGAAATTGATTTTGGAAGAAGTCATGGCGGTGGCAAAAGGGAAACTAACGATTATTGCCCACGTCGCTTGCAACAACACTAAGGATAGTGTGGAATTGGCACGCCATGCAAAAAGTTTGGGAGTAGATGCTATTGCGGCTATTCCGCCGATTTACTTCCGCTTGCCAGAATACTCGGTTGCCCAATATTGGAACGATATTAGCGCAGCTGCGCCACAAATAGACTTCGTGATTTACAATATTCCGCAGTTGGCAGGTGTAGCTCTGACGCCGAGTCTCTATACAGAAATGCTCAAAAATGAATGCGTGATTGGTGTGAAGAACTCTTCCATGCCTGTCCAAGACATTCAAACCTTTGCAGCACTTGGTGGAGAAGACCACCTCGTCTTTAATGGTCCAGATGAACAGTTCTTAGGTGGTCGCCTGATGGGAGCAAGAGCAGGTATCGGCGGAACGTATGGAGCAATGCCAGAGCTTTTCTTAAAGCTCAACCAATTGATTGCCGACAAAGAATTGGAGAGAGCAAAAGAATTACAATTTACCATCAACACTATTATCGGAAAATTAACTGCTGCTCATGGAAATATGTATTCTGTCATCAAGGAAGTCTTGAAAATCAATGAAAATCTGAATATCGGTTCTGTCCGTTCTCCATTAACACCAGTGACAGACGCGGATCGTCCGATTGTAGAAGAAGCAGCTCGCTTGATTCGTGTAGCTAAGGAAACGTTCTTGTAATAAAAAAGAGGTGGATTATGGGGAAATATATTGCCATTGATATTGGTGGAACAAATATCAAATATGGTCTGATTGATGATACCGACACCTTGCTGGAAGCGCATGAAATCCCAACAGAGGCTCATAAGGGCGGTCCAGAAATTTTACACAAGGTAAAGGGAATTGTAGCACGTTATTTAGAACAAATTCCAGTTGCTGGGGTTTGTATCTCCTCAGCCGGAATGGTCGATCCAGATAAAGGAGAAATCTTTTATGCTGGCCCTCAGATTCCAAATTATGCTGGTACTCAGTTCAAGAAAGTGGTAGAAGAAACATTTGCCGTTCCTTGTGAGATTGAAAATGATGTCAATTGTGCTGGCTTGGCGGAAGTTATGTCAGGCAGCGGCAAGGGAGCGAGCATTGCGATTTGTTTGACGATTGGAACGGGTATCGGTGGTTGCTTGCTGGTGGACGGTCAGGTTTTCCACGGTTTTAGTAATTCGGCCTGTGAAGTCGGTTATGTGTATCTGCCAGACGGTGCTTTCCAAGATGTGGCTTCAACGACTGCCATGGTCAACTATGTAGCAGAGCTTCACGGAGAAGATCCTACTATGTGGAATGGACGCCGCATTTTCAAAGAAGCGACCGAAGGAAATGCACGTTGTATCCAAGGAATCGACCGCATGGTCAACTATTTGGGGCAAGGGATTGCGAATATTTGCTATGTGGTCAATCCAGAAGTGGTGATCTTAGGTGGCGGCATTATGGGTCAAGAGGCCATTCTTCGTCCTCGAATTGAGACTGCTATGAAAGCTTGTCTGGTACCAAGTATTGCTGAAAAAACCAAGCTCGCTTTTGCTCATCATCAAAATGCTGCAGGGATGTTTGGAGCTTATTATCACTTTAAAAATAAACATCATTAACGAAAAGCCTTCTATAATGAAAATGAGCAAATCCTTTGGTGAGGAGATGCTCATTTTTATTTGATCCCTTATTTGTGTCGCCTGTAATAGCCGTTTAATTTTTGATTTTCCCAAAAGCTGTTGAAGATTTTTTCCTTCTTTTCCCGGTCAATTTCTAGGAAAAAGGCATAAAGGAGGTCAATCATAAGTAGCATAGGAAACTGTGCTGAGATGCGTAAGATATACTCTGGTTTGCTTTGAATGGCAACAGTGATGATTTCAGTAAAGGTTTCTTTGACTTTGTTGGGGTGTCCTGTTACTAACACCGTTTTCGCACCCATTGCTTGAGCGTCGATGAGACTGTTGATGATAGATTGCGTTCCTCCGGACAAAGAAAATCCAATAACCAAGCAATTTTCATCTAGGATACTGGTTGTCCAAGCAAAACCGTCTTGATCTGTCAACGCTTCGCAGACAACACCAAGCCGCATGAAGCGCAGTTTCATATCGCGTGCGACAAGACCAGAGCTTCCCGTCCCAAAGAAATAGACGCGGTCAGCTGCTTCGATGAGATTGGCAACGCGCAGCAGTTTGTCTTCGTCAACCAATTCCTCAGTTTGTTGACGGATTTGAGCATAGTTTCGTAGCACTCTACGAGATAAGTCATTTTGTACTTTCTCGTCCTGTTCCGCGTTTTCTTGCAATTGATGAAGGTATTGAAAATTAAACTCTCTGTAGCCTTTAAATCCGCATTTCTTTGCAAAGCGTGTCAAGGCTGCTTGAGAGATGTAGAGAGCTTGCGCAACTTTTTGAGAAGAGAGATCGTCATAGATGCTAGAAGGGCTCAAAAAGTAGTTGGCAATCCGCTTTTCTAAGTCGGTCATGCTATCAAAGTGGCTTTCAATCGTTGTTAAGATATGCTGCGTATTTTCCATAAGAGGTCACTTTCTTTGCTGGTGATAGTTATAGAACAACTGTTTTAAGAGTATAATTGTATTATAACATTTTTAAGGGGAATTAAGTAGGAGGGAGCTTTTCAGAACAGGTAGTTAGGAAACACGTAAATAAGCAGGAAATATAAACTGATAGAGTGGAAAATACAATATAAAAAATGTTCATCTACCTAGAAAAGAAATAAAACTCTGTGACGAATGATTTGAAAATGTGTTATAATTTACACAAGAAAGCGTTACACCTATTGTGTCAAAAGGAGGTGCGAGATATGACGAATGCTACTCTTGAGCAAATGCAGGAAATTGAGCAAGCAGCAGATGAAGTGTTGGCGGGCTATAAAAGTCAAATTCAGGAATTGCGAGAGCAAGCGGCTAGTAATCTGAAACAGCTAGGGCAATCTTACGACGAAGAGAAAGAGCGATTGGTGACCGAGTTAAAGGAGCGCTCTGAACGAGAGTTAGCTGTCTTAACACAGGATTTAGAGCAAACGAGACAAGAGAACGAAGAAAAAGCCCAAGCGGCTTTGTCAAATAAAAAAGAAGTGCTGCTACAAATGATTGTGGACAGGGTGGTAGAAAAATATGGCCATTAGTCAAATGCAGGAGTTGTCGCTGCTATTGCCAAAAGATTTGTTGGATGATGTCCTCTCCTATTTGCAAAATCTCCAGTCGGTTGAAATTCAAAACTTGCAGACAAAAGAAACTTGGCAGGGAGCTTTCGAGCAAAAGTTAGTGTGGAATCCTGATAAGTCTTTCTCGGAACATCTTCAAACTTTGACTCGGCGGCAGGAAAAACTTGCAAATATGATTGAACGTTTGCAAGCGTTTGTGCCAAAGAAGAAATTACTGGAGTCGTTGAAGGAAGCTCCTTTGGAAACAACCTTTGTAAGTCTAGAAGAAGCAGGGCAGGCGCGTGATGAAGAAGCGCTTCTTGCTAACATTCAACAACAATTTCAATCGTTGACAAGAGCGCAGGAAGTTAAAGAAAGAGCTCAGTCAGATGTGGCAGAGCTAGAAAAATGGGCAAGTTTAGCCGTTACGCCGTCAGCACTTAAGCATTTTAAACACCTTCGTGCGTTTGTGGGAAGCATTCCAAGCAGTGAGAACAATCAGCTAAATGCTCGATTACGGGACTATCCTAATCTGGAAGTCCAAGAGATTTTCACCAGTACCACAGAAAGTGGAATTCTTGTGCTATGTAAAGCAGAAACAGCTAAGGAAATGCAAGCATTCTTGACAGAGCTTGGTTTCAAACCTTTTGAATATCCCTTTGAAGAATTGCCTAGTGAGCGCTTGACATCGTTAAAAGAAACGATAAAGGAACAAGAAACGGTTATCAGCTCAATGCAAACGCAGCTTGCAGCTTCCAGCAAGGAACTGCAACAGCTCAAACTTCAGTTGGACTATATTTTGAATCTTACTTCTCGCCAAGAAAGCAAGGGAGATCTTGCCAGTACGCAGAATTTGGTTGCTTTAGAAGGCTGGATTGAGCAAGAGCAGATAGAAGATTTGAAAATGGGTCTTGCGCAACAATTTGGTGGGGCTGTCTTGCTTCAAATCCATGAAATGGAGGCAGCTGATCGACAGCGAGTCCCGACAAAACTTAAAAATAATGCTCTGATTGAGCCCTTTGAGCTGGTGACAGAGATGTATTCGCTGCCGAAATACGAAGATAAAGATCCAACGCCCGTGGTTTCGGTCTTCTACTTTATCTTTTTTGGCATGATGGCAGCTGATATTGGCTATGGTCTGTTGCTCTTTGGCGGAACGACTTGGGCTTTGAAGACTTTATATGTTAAGCCAAGTCTAGCAAAGAATTTACGCTTTTTTAGAATTTTAGGAATCGGTGTTGCACTCTGGGGAGTGATTTATGGTTCTTTCTTTGGCTTCAAATTGCCTTTTGCGCTCATTGATACCAGCACAGATGTGATAACCATTTTGATTATTTCGGTCGTGATTGGCTTTGTAACAGTCATGACAGGACTGTTTCTCAGTGGCAAAAAGAACATTCGCATGAAGGATTATGCGGCAGCTTATAATTCAGGTTTTGCGTGGATGCTGATTCTCATTGGTCTGGCTTTGCTAGCAGCGGGGCGACTGTTCCCAACTCTTGCTATGGTCGGCTTTATCGGGCAATGGCTGGCTATTGTAAATGCTGTGGGCATTGTACTGGTTTCTATTATCAGTGCTAGGAGTTTGAAAGGTTTGGGTTCTGCACTGTTTAATCTATACAATATCAGCAGCTATGTGGGAGATTTGGTGAGCTTTACGCGACTCATGGCTTTGGGGCTTGCTGGTGCAAGCATTGGCTCAGCCTTTAACTTAATTGTTAGTCTCTTTCCGCCTTTTGCTCGCTTTAGTATTGGGATTGTGCTGTTTCTCGCCCTCCACGGTATCAATATGTTTCTCTCCTTTTTATCAGGCTATGTGCACGGAGCGCGTTTGATTTTTGTTGAATTTTTTGGGAAATTCTACGACGGTGGCGGAAAAGCTTTTAAACCTTTGAAGCCAGCAGAGAAATATGTCCGCTACAAAAAATAGCACAGCGAAATTATTTTAACAACTCAGCTAGAAGTTTTATGTCATTGACAAAATTACTAAATAAATAATGTTTACTATTAGAAATGGAGTTTATTCATGCAAGCTTTTTCATCTTATTTTTCAACTTACGGTGGTGCTTTTTTTGCCGCACTCGGTGTGGTTTTTGCGATTTTTCTCAGCGGTATCGGTTCTGCGCGCAATGTCGGTTCAACCGGTCAGGCTGCGGCAGCCCTATTAAAAGAACAACCTGAGAAATTCGTTAGCGCTTTGATTTTGCAGCTTTTGCCAGGTACGCAAGGCTTGTACGGTTTTGTTATCGGGATTTTGATTTTCTTTAAAATCCAGCCTGAAATGGCTCTTCAGACAGGTCTAGCCCTCTTTTTTGCCGCACTTCCAATCGGAATTGTTGGTTATTACTCTGCTAAATATCAAGGAAATGTAGCAACCGCTGGTATGCAGATTTTGGCAAAGCGACCTGAAGACGTCATGAAAGGGGTTATCCTTGCTGCTATGGTAGAAACCTATGCTATTCTTGCCTTTGTTGTATCTCTTTTGATGGTATTGAATGTAAAATGAGACAGGTTCAATGTCTTGAAACAAGATTTCATAGAAGGAGGCAGATATGGAATTTGAATCTCATTTGAGGGATTCGGTTTTGGAGCAGGCGCATGAAAATGGGCGGCAGCTATTAGCCGATGCTAAAGAGTCTATTGAGCGTGAAGCTAAAGAGCAAGAAACACGGTTGAAACAAGAAAAACTGCAACAGCGTGAGCAAGAAATAAAAGCGATCAACCGTCAGGTACAGCGTGAAGTGCAGCAGCTAGAAAATGAAAAACGTCAGTCTACTTTGGCGACCAAGCAAGGGATTTTGAAAGAATTATTTGCGGAGGCTTATGAGCAAATGGCGACTTGGTCGGTCGAGCAGGAGCAGGATTTCTTGGAGCAGGTCTTAAAAAAGTATCCGCAAGAAGAACTTGTTTTGACAGTTGGCTCACGGACATTGGTTAAATATTCGGCTGGACAATTGGAACGATTGTTAGAGCACTATCCGCACGTAAAATTGGCTTCCTCGTCTGTGAGTGGAGAAGCAGGTTTTCTCCTTTCGCGAGGCAATATTGACGATAATTACCTCTATCGCAATTTAGTAGATTCTTTGTGGCAGGAGGAGAGTTATCAGCTTGCTCAGACGATTTTCCAAGATGAAGCAGACTAAGGAGGCGTTCTATGAATGAAAAGACCTTCGCTCAAGTGAATACAGAAATTAGTATTCATGAGAGTAGTTTCTTAAGTCCTGCGCAATATGAGCAGTTGTTGCGAGCTTCAACTTCTGAAAGTCGCTCAGCAGCTTTGGAAGGGACAGCATATAATCCGAATCATGAACAACTAACTGACTTAAATACGATTGAGAGATTTCTCATGAAGCATTTGTTTGCAGAGTATACATGGGCTTTTGAAGTCAGTCCAACATCTGCTTTGGTGGAGTTTTTCACGCTTAAATATACTTATCACAATCTTAAAGTGTTGCTTAAGCACAAGGCAACAGGCTTAAATTTAAAGCATCTGTTGATTCCTGTCGGGTCATATTCGTTAGACATGCTGGAGCAGCTGATTACAACTTTTTCTGCGGAATACTGTCCCAAATTGATGGTGGATGAAATAGAAGCGACTTGGGCGGAATATCAAGATTATCAAGATGTACGCGTTCTGGAAATTGGAATGGATCTGGCTTATTTCAAGCACTTAAAAAGCTTGGAATCTGCATTTGAAGATGAGCGGCTCAAGCAACTGGTGCGGTTGACAATCGATTTTTATAATGCAGTAACGGTGCAGCGAGCGATTCGGCACCAAAAACCGCACAGTTTTATGACGCAACTCTTATCTGATGAAGGCACTTTGACGAATGCGGAGTGGATTGAATTGGCAGAAAAAGGTCATCTCGCTAGCTGGTTTTCCAAAGTTAATCCACTAGAATTTGACGCAGAACTAAGCATTTATGAAGAAAAACTGCGTTCGGGTAAACTGACAAATCTTGAACTGGAGTATCTAGCAGACTTGGTTCAGTTTAAGCTCTTAGAGCAAGGGCGATTTGAAACAAGTGGTCCGCTTCCGCTCGCTCGTTATTTATTGGGAAAAGAGTTGGAAGTGAAGAATCTTCGACTTATTTTGACCGGTTTGACAAATCAGCTTCCAGTAGAAAACATTAAAGAAAGGATGAGACCGATTTATGGCCAGTAAAACTTATAAAATTGGTGTGGTGGGGAACCGCGACGCCATTCTGCCTTTTCGCCTGATTGGTTTTCAGACTTTTCCAGTCACAGGAGCAGCTGAGGTTGTGAATGTTTTACGCCGACTGAGTCGAGAAGATTTTGCCATTATTTATTTGACAGAGGATGTGGCTGCAGAAATCCCTGAAACATTGGCTTACTATGATAAGCAAGTGCTGCCGGCGATTATTTTAATCCCGACTCATAAAGGAATAATGGGATTAGGACGGGGACGCATTCGTGAGAATGTAGAAAAAGCAGTCGGACAGGATATATTGTGAGGTTTTTATGAAAATAAATGAATTAGGCCAGCCCATTGGAGATGCCCTGCCGAATTTCAAACCGGGAGATTTACCCAAGCTGGAGCGACTAGAAGGACAATATGTTATCGTTGAATGTCTGTCCAAGGACAAGCATGGGGCGGATTTGTATGAAGTCTATGGTCCGAATTCTCCTGCTGATATGTGGACGTATCTCTTTCAAAATCCTGTTCAAAGTCAGGAAGAATGGTCGGCCTTGCTAGATCAGATGTTGGCAGCTCAGGGTCGTTTTTACTATGCCATTGTAGACAAGGAGAGTGGCAAGGCATTGGGTACTTTTGCTCTAATGAGAATTAATCGTGGTAGCCGTGTCATTGAGGTGGGGTCTGTGACCTATTCGCCCCAATTGAAACGAACCAGACTGGCGACAGAAGCCCAATATCTGTTGGCACGCTACGTTTTTGAGGAGCTTGAGTATCGCCGCTACGAGTGGAAATGCGATGCACTCAATCAACCTTCAAGATACGCAGCAGAAAGGCTTGGTTTTATCTACGAAGGCACTTTTCGTCAGGCAATTGTTTATAAAGGGCGTAACCGAGATACTGATTGGCTAGCCATGATTGACAAGGACTGGCCAGCGGTCAAAATTCGTTTAGAAAAATGGCTAAGCCCAGATAATTTCGATGAAAATGGGCAACAAATAAAAGCCTTGTCTGATTTTTAAAATAAGAAGTATCAATTTTTGCTGTAGAGATAGCTAAGAAGGGTTTCAAGCTCACGGCAAGGATAGAAAATAAGCAAAAATCTCCCAAAGAATGGAGGAAGATTGTGAGTCAAGGAAAGATTATAAAAGTTTCGGGTCCTTTGGTAGTTGCCTCTGGGATGCAGGAAGCGAATATTCAGGATATTTGTCGTGTGGGCAATTTGGGCTTGATTGGGGAAATCATTGAGATGCGTCGAGATGAGGCCTCCATTCAAGTATATGAAGAAACCTCTGGGCTTGGACCAGGAGAGCCGGTGGAAACGACGGGGAGTCCGTTGTCGGTCGAATTAGGACCGGGGCTGATTTCGCAAATGTTTGACGGAATTCAGCGACCTTTGGCACGCTTTCAAACGGTGACGCAGAGTGATTTCCTGGTGCGCGGAGTGCAGCTGCCTCATCTGAATCGTGAGACCAAGTGGGACTTTGTGCCTTATCTGGAGATTGGAGCAGAGGTGACCGCTGGAGACATTCTGGGCACGGTTCAAGAAACCGAGCTGGTAGTCCACCGCATTCTAGTGCCGATTGGTGTCAGTGGTCGTGTGACTAAGATAGAAGCGGGGAGCTATACTGTCGATCAGCCTATCTATGAGATTGAGCAGGCAGACGGCTCCGTCTTTGTCGGCAGTCTCATGCAGAAGTGGCCGGTTCGTCGAGGTCGTCCCTTTGCTCAAAAGCTAATTCCAGAGGAGCCTTTGGTGACGGGTCAACGAGTGATTGATACCTTTTTCCCTGTGACCAAGGGCAGTGCGGCTGCTGTTCCAGGTCCTTTCGGTGCGGGAAAGACGGTCGTTCAGCATCAGGTTGCTAAGTTTGCCAATGTGGATATCGTGATTTATGTGGGTTGCGGTGAGCGGGGCAATGAAATGACCGATGTGCTCAATGAATTTCCAGAGCTGATTGATCCAACGACTGGTCAGTCTATCATGCAGCGAACTGTTCTGATTGCCAACACGTCCAATATGCCAGTTGCGGCGCGTGAAGCTTCTATCTATACAGGAATTACGATTGCTGAATACTTCCGAGATATGGGGTATTCTGTCGCTATCATGGCGGATTCGACTTCGCGTTGGGCAGAAGCACTTCGTGAAATGTCAGGGCGTTTGGAAGAAATGCCGGGCGACGAAGGCTATCCAGCCTATCTGGGCAGCCGTATTGCTGAATATTACGAACGAGCGGGTCGGGTTAAAACCTTAGGGAGTGACGAGCGTGAGGGAAGCATTACCGCAATCGGCGCTGTTTCCCCTCCGGGTGGAGATATTTCTGAGCCAGTCACGCAAAATACTCTACGGATTGTCAAAGTTTTCTGGGGCTTGGACGCTCAGTTGGCACAACGTCGCCATTTCCCTGCGATTAACTGGCTTAGCTCTTACTCGCTTTATCTAGACGAGGTGGGTCAATATATCGATCAGCATGAGCAGTTGGCTTGGTCGGAAAAAGTGACCAAGGCGATGAATGTTCTTCAAAAAGAGAGTGAGCTACAGGAAATCGTGCGGCTGGTTGGTCTGGATTCTCTGTCTGAAAGGGATCGTCTCACCATGAATACAGCAAAAATGATTCGTGAGGACTACCTGCAGCAGAATGCTTTTGACGAAGTGGATACCTACACTTCCTTTAAAAAACAAGTAGCTCTGCTCACTAATATTTTAACATTTGATGAGGAAGCCAATCGTGCCTTGAATTTAGGTGCCTACTTTACCGAAATCATGAACGGTACTGTGGAGCTGCGAGATCGAATTGCTCGCTCTAAATTTATCCCAGAAGAGCAGCTGGATGCAATTCGGAATTTGGATGCTGCTATTCGAGAAAACTTACATGATATTCTTGCCCAAGGAGGAGCAGACAATGAACGTGATTAAAGAATACCGTACCGTCAGCGAAGTTGTTGGTCCTTTGATGATTGTGGAGCAAGTTGAGGGTGTGCATTTTAATGAGCTGGTGGAAATCCAGCTCCATGATGGAACCAAGCGTCGGGGACAGGTCTTGGAAGTGCAGGAAGACAAGGCGATGGTGCAGCTGTTTGAAGGCTCCAGCGGTATCAATCTAGAAAAAGCCAAGGTTCGTTTTACTGGTCGACCGCTTGAATTGCCAGTGTCAGAAGATATGGTAGGACGAATTTTCAACGGTATGGGCAAGCCTATTGACGGGGGGCCTGACATTCTGCCTGAGAAATATCTAGATATTGACGGTCAAGCCATCAATCCAGTCGCGCGAGATTATCCCGATGAGTTTATCCAGACGGGGATTTCAGCTATTGATCACCTCAATACTTTAGTTCGAGGACAAAAATTGCCAGTTTTCTCTGGTTCAGGTCTGCCTCACAAGGAATTGGCTGCCCAGATTGCTCGTCAAGCTACGGTGCTCAATTCAGAAGAAAATTTTGCGGTGGTTTTTGCGGCTATGGGGATTACCTTTGAAGAAGCCGAATTTTTCATGAATGATTTGCGAGAGACGGGAGCTATTGATCGGTCTATCCTCTTCATCAACCTAGCCAATGATCCTGCTATTGAGCGGATTGCGACACCGCGGATTGCCCTGACTGCCGCTGAATATTTGGCTTATGAAAAAGACATGCACGTTCTCGTCATCATGACAGATATGACCAATTACTGCGAGGCCTTGCGTGAAGTATCTGCGGCTCGCCGAGAAGTGCCGGGGCGTCGAGGTTATCCGGGTTATCTCTATACTAATCTTTCCACTCTTTATGAGCGTGCGGGACGTTTGGTAGGGAAGAAAGGCTCGGTCACACAAATTCCAATTCTTACCATGCCTGAGGATGATATCACTCATCCCATTCCTGATTTGACCGGTTACATTACTGAGGGTCAGATTATCCTGTCGCGTGACCTTTACAATAGTGGTTATCGTCCACCGATTAATGTGTTACCGTCTCTTTCACGTCTCAAGGACAAAGGATCTGGCGAGGGAAAGACTCGGGGAGACCATGCAGCAACTATGAATCAGCTCTTTGCAGCTTATGCACAAGGCAAACAAGCCAAAGAATTAGCGGTTGTATTGGGAGAATCCGCCTTATCTGACACCGATAAGCTCTATGTTCAATTTACCGAGCGATTTGAAAAAGAGTACATCAATCAAGGTTTTTATACCAATCGAACGATTGAAGAAAGTCTGGATTTAGGCTGGGAATTGTTGTCTATTTTGCCACGGACAGAACTTAAGCGGATCAAGGACGACATGATTGATCAATATTTACCAGAAAGTAAACAGCAAGCCTAAGGAGGTGATCTGAATGGCTCGTTTAAATGTCAAACCAACCCGAATGGAGCTGAACAATCTAAAAGAGCGACTGAAAACAGCTACTCGCGGTCACAAACTCCTCAAGGATAAACGGGATGAACTGATGCGTCGTTTCATTGAGGCTGTTCGCGAGAACAATCACTTCCGCCAAAAAGTTGAATCAGCTCTGGTCGGCCACATGCAGGATTTTGTATTGGCAAAAGCCTTAGAAAGCGACCTCATGGTAGAAGAGATTTTTGCTGTTCCTATGCGAGAAGTCAACCTTCATATCGAACAGGAAAATATCATGAGTGTGCAGGTGCCAAAAATGCATGCTCATATTGACAATCCTTATGGTGATGACGAGGGAGATGTAGTTTATAGCTATGTGGCATCTAACAGCCAAATGGATGAGACGATTGAGGATATGGGCAACTTATTGCCCGACCTCCTGCGCTTAGCAGAAATTGAAAAGAGTTGCCAGCTGATGGCAGATGAGATTGAAAAGACCCGCCGTCGGGTCAATGGCTTAGAGTATGCAACCATTCCAGATCTCACAGAAACCATTCATTATATCGAAATGAAGCTAGAAGAAGCCGAACGCGCTAGTCTAGTAAGAGTAATGAAGGTGAAATAAACTACAAAATAATTAAAAAGAGTCCAGCGATAGAAGTTGACGAAATGTTTGATAAACATGTGAAGTCATCTTTGTTTGCCCGACTTTTTTTGTTCAGTTCAGCAAAAAGAAAAAGCGTTAAAAATTGCATTTACAACTTTTGATTCACATGCTCATGAGAAATATATAGAATAAGGAGATTTGGATAGATTATCTCAATTTAGTAAAGATAAACAGCTATTCCCTCTCACTTTTTCCATAAAAATGCGAGAATTTTCTGATAAATCATGTTATAATAAAGCAGACTACACGAAAGGGACGGAAATTCATGACTTTAGTTTATCAATCAACGCGTGACACAAACAATACGGTAACAGCCAGTCAGGCTATTTTGCAGGGGTTAGCAACGGACGGTGGTCTCTTTACGCCGATTTCTTATCCGCAGGTAGAATTGGACTTTGCCAAACTCAAAGACGCTTCCTATCAAGAAGTTGCAAAATTGATTTTATCTGCTTTTTTAGATGACTTTACAGATCAAGAGCTGGATGACTGCATTAACAATGCCTATGACAGAAAGTTTGACACACCAGAGATTGCTCCCTTGGTGAAACTGAATGGGCAATACAATTTGGAGCTTTTCCATGGTGCTACGATTGCTTTTAAGGATATGGCCTTGTCTATTCTCCCGCATTTGATGACAACAGCAGCGAAAAAGCATGACTTGAAAAATAAAATCGTCATTCTGACGGCAACTTCTGGTGATACCGGAAAAGCAGCTATGGCAGGCTTTGCGGATGTTCCGGGAACAGAAATTATCGTCTTTTATCCTAAAAACGGTGTCAGCAAGGTTCAGGAGTTGCAGATGACCACTCAGACCGGGAACAATACTCACGTGGTAGCTATTGAGGGTAATTTTGATGACGCCCAGACCAATGTTAAACGTATGTTTAATGATGCGAATTTTCGTGAGCGGCTGGCAGCGAACAAGTTGCAATTTTCTTCTGCTAACTCCATGAATATCGGGCGCTTGGTGCCACAGATTGTTTACTATGTCTATGCTTATGCACAGCTGGTTAAGACTGGTCAGATCGTAGCTGGTGATAAAATTAATTTCACAGTTCCGACGGGTAATTTTGGTAATATCTTGGCAGCCTACTATGCTAAACAAATTGGTCTTCCGGTCGGCAAGTTGATTTGTGCTTCTAATGAAAATAATGTCCTAACGGATTTCTTTAAGACACATGTTTATGACAAAAAGCGTAGCTTTAAGGTAACGTCTAGTCCGTCTATGGATATTTTAGTTTCTTCAAACTTAGAGCGCTTGATTTTCCACCTGTTAGGAAATAATGCAGAAAAGACAGCAGATTTGATGAAATCTCTCAATCAGCATGGTCAGTATGAGTTGACTGATTTTGACCCAGCTATTTTAGAACTCTTTGCGGCAGAATATGCCACGGAAGCCGAGACAACAGCTGAAATCAAACGAGTTTATGAAGTGTCTGATTACATTGAAGATCCGCACACAGCAGTCGCCTCAGCTGTTTATCAAAAATACCGGACAGCTACAGGTGATGAGACTACGACTGTTGTTGCTTCAACCGCCAGTCCTTATAAATTCCCAGTAGTGGTAGTCGAAGCTGTAATGGGACAAAGTGGTCTTAGTGATTTTGAAGCTTTAGTAAAACTCCACGAGATTTCAGGAGTTGCAGTGCCTTCTGCAGTTGCTAACCTAGAAACCGCACAAGTTCGCCATAAAACGACTGTTGCCGCTGACCAGATGCAGACAGCAGTAGAGAGTTATCTAGGGATTTAATTAAAGGTATTATCAACGCTCAGCTGGTCAGCCAACTGGGTGTTTTTATTTTGCAAAAGTATCTATGTGGTTAAGATGTTGTAAGCTTGGTGCAGAAAAGTGTATAATCAATCTTAGGAGTTTTTAATAGATGACCAATTACAAAAAGATTTTAAACATCGCTTTACCAGCTATGGCGGAAAATTTTCTGCAAATGTTAATGGGAATGGTGGATTCGTATTTAGTAGCGAGTCTCGGTCTCGTGGCTATTTCAGGGGTTTCCGTTGCAGGCAATATCATCAGCATTTACCAGGCCATTTTTATTGCGCTGGGAGCAGCGGTATCCAGTCTAATTTCTAAAAGTTTGGGAGAAGGAGATCGAGACAATCTAGCTTATCATACTAGCGAAGCCATTAAGCTCACCATGCTTGTGAGTATGTTTCTGGGGCTCCTCTCTCTTGTTTTTGGACGCCAGATATTAGCTTGGCTGGGAACGGAGCCTGCCGTCGCCAATGCAGGTGGTCTTTATCTAGCTTTAATCGGGGGAATGATTCTCCTTTTGGGTCTGATGACTACGCTAGGCTCCTTGATTCGGGCAACTAGCAACCCTCGCCTGCCTATGTATGTCAGTTTTTTGAGCAATCTGCTCAATGTCCTTTTTTCCAGTCTTGCGATTTTTATTTTTCACATGGGAATCGTTGGAGTGGCACTGGGTACCATTTTAGCTCGTCTGGTGGGCGTTTTGATTTTATGGAAAGAATTGTCTCTGCCTCTGGCATCTTGGAGTTGGAAGCTGGACTGGGAACTGTTGCGTTTATCTCTGCCAGCTGCTGGAGAGCGGCTGATGATGCGCGCTGGGGACGTGGTGATTATTGCCATTATCGTTAAGTTCGGGACAGATGCCGTTGCGGGAAATGCTATTGGAGAGGTTCTGACACAGTTCAACTATATGCCGAGCTTTGGAGTCGCTACCGCAACGGTTATGTTGGTGGCTCACGCGGTGGGACAGGCGGATTTTCAGACAGTTAGGAAGCTGACGAAGCAGACCTACTGGCTATCTCTAGGGCTCATGTTACCGGTGGCTTTACTTATTTTTGCGCTGGGTCAACCACTAACACATCTTTATACAAAGGACAGTAGCGCTGTGACAGCTAGCTTGTCGGTCATTCTTTTTTCACTTTTGGGTGTGCCTATGACAGCAGGAACAGTCATTTACACAGCTGTTTGGCAAGGATTGGGAAATGCCAAGTTACCTTTTTGTGCCACGACTGTTGGTATGTGGCTGATTCGCATTGTAGCGGGCTATTTTCTGGGAGTAACTCTGGGATTGGGCTTGTCCGGAGTTTGGAGCGCCACTCTTTTGGACAATGGCTTTCGCTGGATCTTTTTACAAATCATCTATCAACGGAAAATGAGGAAAATAACATGACAAAAGCTTTTATTTGGGATTTGGACGGAACCTTGCTGGACTCTTATGATGCGATTTTGGCAGGGCTTGAGGAAACCTATATGTACTATGGCTTAGATTTTGACAGACCAGCTATCCATGCTTATATCTTGCAGCATTCTGTTCAGAAACTACTGGAAAAAGTTGCAGCAGAAAAAGGTTTAGATGCTGAAGAGATGAACTGTTTTCGAGGTCAAAGTTTGCAAGAGAAAAATGCTCAAGTTCGTCTTATGAAAGGTGCGAAAGCGATTCTTGATTGGGCGCAGAAAGCAGATATTCAGCAGTTTGTCTATACTCATAAAGGGAAAAATGCTTACCAAATTTTGGCGGATTTAGAGATTTTGGATTATTTCACAGAAATTGTGACTACTGCAAATGGATTCGCAAGAAAACCTGACCCAGAAGGTGTGAACTACCTTGTAGAGAAATACCAGCTGGATAAGACAAGCACTTACTATATCGGCGATCGGACGTTGGATGTAGATGTTGCCTTTAACAGTGGTATTCAATCAATCAATTTCTGCGATGATCGACCAAACATTAATCACAAAATCGACTATTTACTAGAGATTAAACAGATAATCCGTTAAAGAAAGGCAAAATATTTGCTTTTCTTTTTATTGTGTTTTATAATTGACTTATCAATAATTGACTAGTCAATCAAAACCGGAAAGGAGAAAATATGGTTGCCATTCATCATCTGCTGTATCAATTACATTTAACCGATCAAGCTATCACGCAACTCTTTGAGCAAAAATTAGAAATTAGCTTAACGCGGTACGAGATCTTGAACTTTTTATTGGACAATGCTCCATGCAGTCAAGTTGCTGTGCAAGAGGTCTTAAAAATCGATCCCGCAGCATTGACCCGACATTTCAAGCTCTTAGAAGAACGCGGTTATGTCCAACGGAGCCGCAATCCCAAAAATCAACGAGAAGTTTTAGTGGATGTTACGAATGTTGCAAAAGAGCAGCTTCTGCACGAGCCACAGACCTATCATGTAGATGTCAAAAAGCAAATGGAAAAAGTTCTCTCGGATGATGAGCAAAGGACGCTGAGCACTTTATTAGAAAAACTTGTATCTGGCTTAGATCAGATTACTGTAGAAAAACATTAGAAAGAAGAAATGTATGTCACTCATTACTACGATATTAGCAACAATTGTCGCACTGGAACACCTCTATATTTTTTATCTAGAAAGTATCGCTACCCAGTCAGACAGCACCAGCCGAGTCTTTAATATGAAAAAGGAAGAATTATCTCGCCCGTCCGTCACATCTTTGTTTAAAAATCAAGGGATTTACAATGCCTTTTTAGCTCTTTTCCTGCTATATGGCTTGTATATTTCACATAATTTAGAAATGGTGACCATTTTTGTTTTATTTGTCATTGGAGTTGCAGCTTATGGCGCTGTAACGGCTAATAAGAAAATCATCTTGACCCAAGGGGGCCCTGCGATTTTAGCTATTCTAAGCATTTTATTGTTTAAATAGCACCAAATATTAACCATTATAAAAATATAAATTAACCACCGTTAATAGTTTGTGCTATAATATACAGTAGAAATATTCTACAATAGAAAGAATGATAGAAATGTCAGATAAAAAGGTTTCTTTAAGTGAAGTTAACCAAAGCATTGCAACGCCTAAAAACGCTGGTTTCTTTCGTACTTTATTAGCTTTTTCAGGGCCGGGAATGTTGGTTGCCGTTGGTTATATGGATCCGGGAAATTGGATTACAAGTGTTGTAGGTGGTGCCACCTATCGTTATTTGCTCTTATCAGCTGTCTTGGTTTCTTCTGTAATGGCTATGCAGTTACAACAAATGGCGGGAAAATTAGGAATTGTCACTAGGATGGATTTGGCACAAGCCATTGCGGCTCATACGTCAAAGCCAGTTCGCTATCTCCTTTGGGTCATTACAGAGCTGGCCTTAATGGCAACGGACTTGGCAGAAGTCATCGGTGCAGGGATTGCGCTTCATTTACTATTTGGTTGGTCTTTGCTATTTTCGATTCTGATTACAGTTTTTGATGTTTTCTTGTTGCTTTTTTTGATGAAATTAGGCTTTCGTAAGATTGAAGCAATTGTTGGAACGCTGATTTTAACTATTTTATTGATTTTCTTATATCTGGTGATCCTTGCAAAACCCGATCTTCATCATATTTTATCGGGATATTTGCCAAATCTGGCAGCTTATCAACATACGGCTAGTAAAAATGGAACGTCCGTTTTGACCTTAGCACTAGGCATTGTGGGGGCAACGGTCATGCCACACAATCTGTATTTGCACTCTTCTATCGCGCAAACGCGAAAAGTTAATTACAGAGCCAAACAATCCGTGCATGAAGCAGTACGATTTATGACGTGGGACTCGAATATTCAATTGAGTTTGGCTTTTGTGGTTAATTCTTTGCTGTTGATTTTAGGGGCAGCATTATTCTTTGGACATGCGGATAAAATTGGTGCTTTTTCTGCAATGTACAATGCCTTAAAAGACCCTCAAATTGCTGGTGCTATTGCTAGTCCTATCCTCTCAACGCTCTTTGCAGTGGCTTTGTTAGCGAGTGGTCAAAACTCAACTATTACAGGAACTTTAACGGGACAAATTGTGATGGAAGGTTTCTTAAATATGAAGTTACCACCGTGGTTTCTCCGCTTGGTAACCCGCTTATTAGCTCTTTTGCCAGTTGTGATTGTTGCTATTTTATACGGAGACAAAGAACAAGTGCTAGACAATCTTTTGGTCTATTCCCAAGTCTTTCTTTCTGTCGCTTTGCCATTTTCAATCTTTCCACTCGTATATTTCACCTCTAATAAAAAGCTCATGGGCGAATTTGTCAACAGCAAATGGAATACCTACTTAGCTTATGCCGTTTCTATTTTATTAACTATTTTGAATGTAAAACTTGTGGTTGATCTTTTTTAAAAATTTGTCTATCAGTTCAATTTTCTCTAGAATAAATGGCTTAAAAGCGCTATAATGAAAGTGGAAAGAGTCTCATATACGGAGGTGTCAAGATGGACGAATTGAAAAAAGTTTTGCTGGCAGGTATTGGATTGACTTCCATGACTTATGATAAAGCTACCAAATTTGTCAAAGAATTGATTGCCAAAGGTCGCTTGACGGTGGATGAAGGCAAGCAGCTTCAGTCAGAGCTAAAGCGCAAAGTAAATGAAAAAACGGCTGAAAGTCCAGAGGAGCAATCAGATGATGTATATGCTACCAAGCAAGATATTGAGCGACTAGAAGATAAACTAGATCAGCTACTCAAAGGACTTTCAAAAACAGAAGAATAATCTTCCTGATAACGCAGTCACAACTTTATAAAGGCTGCGTTTTTTGCTAAACTAAAAGTAGGATTTGAAAGAAAAATTGATGATGACAAACAGAATGAGGATAACCTTATGGCAAACAAACGCTTACGAGAGATTCTAACAGCCTTTAGTGCAGTCGGCTGGTCCAATCTGAAAGATCGAAAAAAACCACTGGATGAGAAAAAGGCTCCCAAGCAATTGCGAGAAGCTTTTGAACAACTAGGACCCAGTTTTGTAAAAATCGGTCAAATTTTATCTACCCGTAGTGACTTATTGCCAGAAATCTATATTAAGGAATTAAGTAAGCTGCAAGATGATGTCAATCCTTTGGACAAAGAGACGGTTATGGCTGCGATTGAAGATGAGTTAAAGCGTCCGATTGAGCAACTCTTTTCAGATGTTTCACAAGAGCATTTAGCGAGCGCTTCCGTGGCACAAACTCACCGTGCTGTTTTGTTAAATGGCGATGAAGTCGTACTGAAAATTCAGCGTCCGCACATTCAAGAGCAAATTACAGAAGACCTTGCTCTTCTGGTTCGTTTAGCCCGTCATTTTCCCAAACACCTATTGCCAATGGTGGATTTGCCAAATATTTTGCAACAGTTGCAAACCACTCTTTTGAACGAAATTGACTTTCGCAACGAAGCTAAGTACATGGATGAGTTCGCCCAATATAATCAAGAGATTCCTTGTGTGGGAGTTCCTAAGATTTATCCAGAATTTACTACTCCACACTTGATTGTCGAGGAATATATTCCTGGCGTTCGGATTAACCAATATGCTATTTTACAAGAAGCTGGCTATGACTTGGAAGATATTGGTCAGAAGCTCATGCTGAGCTTTATCAAGCAAGTCTTTAAAGACGGATTCTTTCATGGTGATCCACATCCAGGCAATCTTTTGATCTATGAAGGAAAGATTTATTTTATTGATTTTGGAATTATGGGGGAATTGGAAACAGGTTTTCGTGTGTCTCTAAACGACATGTTGTCTAGCTTTACGACACAGGATATTGACTCGATGACGCAGGCTATTTTAACCATTACGACTGCTAGTGAACCAATCAATAAATTGCAATTAGAGCAAGATGTTGAACGCATGCTAACCAAATACGGGAATTTAGAGTTAGGCTCCTTGTCTATTACAGATATGTTTGAGGATGTAGTAACGATTTGTACGCGTCATCATTTGCAAGTACCATCCCAGATGACGATCTTAGAAAAAGCAGCCTTGCAAATTGAGGGACTTTTTCGCGAGTTAGCTCCTAACATCAATCTGATGACCTTAGCCAAGCAATATTTCCTCGAAAATATGAAATCAGACATCTTGCACCAGACTTTGAGTTACGATTCTTTCTTAATCGAACTGCTCTATTTGCTGCGACATGGGAAAAGCATTCCAAGACGGCTCCACCAGCTAGTGGAGCAGATTGTGAATGGTCGCTTGGTCGTCAATCATGACTTAATTGACTACAATCAACGCTTTCGTCGTATCGAATCCGTAGCCAATCGTCTTGTACTAAGCCTTGTCTTTCTGGCTTTATTATTGACAGGTGGGATTTTAACCCTCAATCCAGATACGCTATTCTTAGCAAAATTTCTTTTTGTCTTAGCGACAATGGTATTGCTGTGGTTACTCTATCTCATCATTCGCTCCACAAGATGAGAAGACAAAAAAGAGCGCGACAAGTTGAATTTTTGAAAATCACAACTTATCTCGTTCCTACAATCTTAAAATAGCACATTAGAAATTAGACATTAGCATCTTGAAAGTTGAATTATCTTGTTTGAGGCTGAACAACAGTTCTCTGGTTTCAAAGCTCTTTGTCTACTAAATCAACTACAACTTGCGAAGCAAAGTACTTCTTCATTCATTTTTCAAGCTCGGAAGAGCTGTGGAGTGAGACTGTGAACTAAGAATTTTCAATATTAGTTCGGTCTCACTCCTTTTCTTTATCTTCCAAACTATTTGTAACGATTAGTTTGTCATTAGAAGAAGCTTGCTTGAAACGAACATAGTCCGTTAAAGGGAAATGAATCAAATTTAAAAAAGTCTCGGAAAACTGCTCAGGCGGTGTGGGTTCAGGTTGGGTAATCCAAATTTCAATAAAGATGAGAATACCTCCAACAAGAACCTGCGATGCCTTTTCTTTTGGAATGTTTAATTTTTGATAATCAATCGTAATGTGCTGCTCAATCCATTGACCATACGTATTTCTTAAAAAATCTCTCCAATAGGGATCTGCTGCTGTCTTAAAGAGACAACTGATTTGCCTTCGGTGGGTGTATAAGATAGGAATAACCACTTCTGCAAAAAAGACAAAAGGATCAGGATAAACTTTCTTATCATAACCTTGAAAAATCAGTTGAAATTCAGCATCAAGCTCTTTATGAATATAATCTAGAATTTCATAATTTCCATTAAAATGGCGTTTGTAAATCGCTTGTCTTGAGATTCCTGCTTTTTGCGCAATTTCTGCTAAAGAAAAATGCGATTTCTGAGGATTTTCCATTGCAAGTTCAAAAAAAGCTTCTAAAATCTTCTCTCTTGTATTAAGTACCATCTTACTCTCTCCTTATACATATTTTAATGTAAAAAATATATGTAGTCTAGCGAAAAATCTGGGAAAAGTTTACGTTTTGTAAACAAGTTTACAATAAAAAATGTGTATAAATATAAAAACAACATAACTAAACTGTATTTTGCCTTAGATTTAAAAAAACTGACTTAAAATCAGATACTATCGGCATCACAATAAAGCAGGGCTTCTTAATCTCTGCTAAGGATTTACCTCACTACAGAGATTGCAGATCCAGTAAAATATTTTTTAAATAACTTATCAAAAACTTTACAGACTGTCAAGAAATACAGCGAGAATACAGGGCATTTTGATTGAAAGTGCCATAAAGGGGTTGCTATAATGGTCTTATTAGAAGTTTGTACTTTTATGCAAAATTCTAAAAAACTATAGAAAGGAAATCGTAATGATTAAAAAAATGATGAATCTTGTTGGGGTAGCATTATTGCTGGCTTCGACAATCTTATCACCGGCTAGTGCTGTTGCTCAAACGCTGACGAATCAATCTTCAGCATTGACAACTCAGTCAGAGACGAAAAAAGGTTTGGAAAATTCGTCTAGAGAAGAAGAGACAGCTAAACAAACAACACCTTCTACTGACTCGACAGGCACAAATGACAGTTCTAGCCAAGAGAAAAAGGCTGAAATGCCTGCTTCTGAAAATAAAACGGAAGCAAGTGCTGATTCGAGCCAAGTAAAAGAAGATACTGCTTCAAAGAAAACTGATAATGTGGAGGAAAAAAATGAAAGCAAACCAGGAGCACCCCCTGCCTTAACACCTAGAAGCGAAGGAAGCAAGTACGATCTTTCTAGCGCTGCAAATGCTAAAGAATGGAATGATGTTATCACAGAAATGTATGTGACAAACAAAGATGGAAACCCTATCCCCCCAAAAGGTGTACAGATGTGGGAAACTTTCCAAGTGCATGTAAAATTTAGCCTTCCGAATAACACAGTTAATGAAGGCGACACCACAACTATTACGTTACCAGAAACTTTACGATTTCCAGAATGGACAGACTTTGAAGTTAAGGATTCAAAAGATAAAGTTGTTGCGCATGCAAAAATCAACCCCACAACTAAAACGATTACGTTGACCTATACAAAATATCCTTCTGAACATTCGGATGTTTTAGGAGAACTGTTCTTTTATGCAGCTGTTGACCATAATAAAGTTAAAATAGAAAAAGACATAGATCTTGATTTTAAAGTGGGTCATAAAACTAAGATTGGTGGAAAACTTCATTATCAAGGCCCTGGAAAGAAAATCGAAAGTATACTAGAAAAAAGTGCTTGGCAAGATGGAGCTAACAAATCTCTTCTTCAGTATGCTCTTGCTATCAATAGAAAAGGTATTGATTTAAAAGAAGTCAATGTTCAAGATAGGCTGGACGACGATGCTAAGGGGATTCAAATTGATCAGAGCAGTATCCGTATATATGAAGTAAGATGGTCCTGGAAAAATGGTGAGTGGAAACACGATAATGAGAAAGATGTTACAACTAACCACCAGATAAAAATGGATGATGATAAACGTGGCTTCCAAACTCACTTAGGAAATATTGGGACTAAAGGTTACTATATCAGATATCAAGTTAAAACTAACTATGAACCGGTGGGTGGAGAAGTTTTTAAAAATAAGGCAAAACTTTCTTCAAAAGATAAAATTTCGGAAGAAGTCAATATCTCTTTAGTATATCGAGCTGCTGGCGGATTTGCAGAAGGTTATGTTTACTCAATGAACTTGCATAAAGAAGACGAAAAAACAAAACAAGCTTTAGCTGGTGCAAAATTTAAAGTAACGCGTGACAGTAATAAGAAAGTCATTGGTGAGTATACAACAGATCCAAACGGTGATATTACAATTCCTAATCTGTTAAAAGACGATTATACGATTGAAGAAGTGGAAGCTCCAAAAGGATACCAAAAATCAACTGAAAAGATTCGTGTTAAGCCAACTGACTTTGGAACAGACAAAGCTTACAGAAAAACAATCACTAATAAGAAAGATGAAAAAGTTTCTGCTCAACTTCAGGTTGAGAAAGAACTGATTGGTCGCCAACTGAGAGATAAAGAATTCACGTTTGAATTGAAGAAACAGGGTGAACAAACTCCGATTCAAACAAAATCAAATGATGCTGACGGGAAAGTAACATTTGATGCTCTTGAATTTACCGAAGAAGGAACATATAACTATACTATTTCTGAAAAACGTGAAGACCATCCTGAAAAGGGAATCTACTATGATCCAAATGATATTCAAGTAACAGTAAAAGTCTCAAGGAATCAAGAAGGTAAGCTAACTACTGAAGTCACTTATAAAGGTAAGGATGACAAAGGTGGTTTAGAAGATAAAAAGAAATTCACCAATCATTATATTCCAGATAAAACAAAGGGAAATCTTTTGGTGAAGAAAGAACTAATCGGTCGTAAACTTCAAGCAGGTGAATTTGAGTTTGACCTAAAAGAGAATGGGCAAATTCTCCAAACTGTGAAAAATGATGCTGACGGAAAAGTTCAATTCAAAGATATTGAATATACTAAAGCAGGAACCTATGAGTATACCATTAGTGAAAAAGCTGGTGATGTTCCAGGAGTTGAATATGAACCGAATCTTATCTCGGCAACTGTAACTGTCAAAGATAAGGGAGGAAAACTTGAAGTTACAAAGGTCACTTATTCGAAAGCTGGTGAGGAGACTAAAAAACCAACTTTTGAGAATCGCTATACTCCAGGAAAGACTTTCGCTCGATTAGAAGTGAACAAAGTTCTGACAGGTCGTCAGCTACAAAAAGACGAGTTTGAGTTTGAGTTGACTGGTAAGGAAGATCATATTCACCAAACGAAGAAAAACACTGCAGCTGGGAAAGTCCAGTTTGATACGGTTGAATATACTAAAGCAGGTGAATACCATTACACTATTAAAGAAAAAAACAATGGTCTAGGTGGTATCGCTTATGATTCGAAAGAAATAAAAGTTACTGTCAAAGTTACAGATGATGGTAAAGGGAAACTGAATTCTGAAATTTTCTATGAAAATGATGATCAAACTTTCAAGAACACATACTCAGCTACTAAAACAAATGTACAACTCTCCGTTAAGAAAGCATTGACTGGTCGCAAACTGAAAGCGCAAGAGTTTGAATTTGATTTGGTTGATAATACTGAGGTTAGTCCAACTGTCGGTAAAATCTTGCAAACTGTTAAAAATAACGCCAATGGTGAGGTCAATTTCAAATCATTGGAATATACTAAAGCAGGAACTTATGAGTATTTTATCCGAGAGAACAAAGGTTCTGCACCAGGAGTTACCTATGACCAAAAATTTATCACGGTAACAGTAGAAGTCAAGGAGAAATCCGGTAAACTTGAAGTTAGCAAAGTGACTTATATGACAGATGGAGAAGAAATTAAAAAACCAACTTTCAATAATCGCTATACTCCAGTTAAAACATCTGCTAAGTTAGAAGTGAAAAAGGTTTTAACAGGTCGTCCTCTTCAAGAAGGTGAATTTGAATTTGAACTCAAAGATCTACAACGAAATAAAAAGATTTTAGAAACTGTAAAAAATGCAGCTGATGGTAAGGTTCAATTCAAAGAGCTTGAATATACTAAAGCAGGAACCTATCATTATACCATTAGTGAAAAAGCTGGTGATGTTCCAGGAGTTGAATATGAACCGAATCTTATCTCGGCAACTGTAACTGTCGAAGATAAGGGAGGAAAACTTGAAGTTACAAAGGTCACTTATTCGAAAGCTGGTGAGGAGACGAAAGATCCAACTTTTATCAACCAATACACTCCAGGAAAAACGTTTGCCCGATTAGAGGTAAATAAAATTCTGACAGGTCGAAATTTACAAGATGACGAGTTTGAGTTTGAGTTGAAGGAAGATGGTAAACCAGATGTTCTTCAAACGGCTAAAAATGATGCCCAAGGAAAAGTTCGGTTCCAAGTTATTAACTACGACAAGGCAGGTGATTACCACTACACCATTACAGAGAAAAAAGGTCAGTTAGGTGGCATTACTTATGATACGAAAGAAGTAAAAGCTACTGTCAAAATTACAGATGACGGCAAAGGAAAACTACATTCTGAAATTGTCTATGAAAAAAACGACACTACCTTCAACAACACCTACACCACTCAAGCTACTTCTGCAACTTTCAATGTGACCAAGGAGTTAACGGGTCGCAAACTGAAAGCGCAAGAGTTTGAGTTTGAGTTGAAGGAAGATGGTAAGTCCGATGTTCTTCAAACGGCTAAAAATGATGCCCAAGGAAAAGTTCAGTTCCAAGCTATTAACTACGACAAAGCAGGTGAGTACCACTACACCATTACAGAAAAAAATAATGGTCTGACAGGGGTTGCTTACGACTCTAGTCAAGTGAAAGTCACAGTTAAAGTAACGGATGATGGTAAAGGGAAGCTAAGTACTACTGTGACTTATGACGGTGGTAAAACGACCTTTAAGAATACGTTCACACCAAAAGAAATCACAGTGCCACTGCAGGTGACAAAAGTCTTAACTGGTCGAAATCTACAAGATGCCGAGTTTGAGTTTGAATTGTACGATGGACAAAACAAGCTACTTCAAACAGTTAAAAATAAAGCGGATGGTACGATTCCTTTCACAGCTCTTAAGTTCACCAAGACTGGTCTTTACAACTACCTTATCAAAGAGAAAGCTGGTAAGGTTCCAGGTGTTGACTACGATAAACAGCCAATCAAGGTTACCATTCGTGTCCAACAAGAAGAGGACGGTCAGTTGATTTACAATATCGTTTATCTCGGTCTTGACGAGAGCGGTAAAAATCAAATTTCTAAACAAAGCTTTATAAATAAATACACTGCCAAAGGTACCGACGCTACTTTCTCTGTCACGAAGAAATTCACCGGACGTGCTTTGAAGGATGGCGAGTTTAGCTTCGAACTCAAAGAAGATGGCAAGGCAGATGTTCTTCAAACTAAGAAGAATGACAAAGACGGTAAAGTTCAGTTTGACGCAATCAAGTACCAAACTGTAGGAACACACAAGTACACCATTACTGAGAAAAACACAGGCTTGGGTGGTGTGACTTACGACACCAAGACTATCAAGGTAACAGTTGAAGTAACCGATAACGGTAAAGGTCAGCTGGTTTCAAAAGTAACGTACGAAAACAACGACCAAACTTTCACCAATACATACTCTAGTCAAAAGGTTAGTGCACAATTAGGCGTGACCAAAGAACTGACAGGTCGTGCATTAAACGATCAAGAGTTTGAATTCGAATTAGTTGGATCTGATGACAACGTTCGTCAGACGAAGAAAAATGTAGCAGATGGTCGTGTCACTTTTGATGCGATTGACTATGCAAAAGTTGGCACTTATCATTACACCATCAAAGAGAAAGACAATGGCTTAGGTGGTGTGACCTATGATAAGAAAGAAATCAAAGTGACTGTCAAAGTTACTGATGATGGCAATGGTCAGTTAGTTGCCCAAGTATCCTACGATACAGCTAATCCAACCTTCCGCAATACTTACCTTGCTAAGGAAACAACTGCGACATTAGAAGCGAACAAAGTGCTAACTGGTCGCGACCTAGAAGCGAATGAATTTGCCTTTGACTTGATTGGTCCAGACGGTAAAGTGGTGGATACCGCTAAGAACGCTAAAGATGGTAAGATTTCATTCAAAGAGTTGACATTCAAGACAGCTGGAACTTATACTTATACCATTAAAGAACAAGCTGGTACTTTAGGTGGTGTGAAATATGACACCAAAGTAATCAAAGCAACGGTCACTGTCACTGATGATAGTAAAGGTCAACTACATGCAACAGTTGCTTATGAAAACAACCAAAACACCTTCACGAATACTTATTCATCAGATAAAGCCACTGCAACTCTTTCTGCTAAGAAGCTATTAGAAGGTCGCAACCTCAAAGAAGGGGAATTTGAATTTGAACTGACTGGTACAGACGATCAAGTTCGCCAAACGAAGAAAAATGCCCAAGATGGTAGCGTTACTTTTGATACCATTGAGTATACTAAGGTAGGTACTTATCACTACACCATCACCGAAAAAGATACGAAACTCGGTGGTGTGAAATATGACACCAAAGTGATCAAAGCGACAGTCACTGTTACAGACGATGGTCAAGGCCGATTAGTAACAAAAGTTGCTTATGAAAAAGGTGATCAGACCTTCAAGAACACTTATTCCGCTGCCAAAACAAATGCCCAACTCTCTGTTAAAAAAGCCTTGACAGGCCGTGCTTTGAAAGATGGCGAGTTTGAGTTTGAATTGAAAGGCCAAGATGATAAAGTTGCTCAAAGCAAGAAGAATGCTCAAGATGGCAGTATCACTTTCGATACGATTGAGTATACGAAAGCTGGCACTTACCACTACACGATCACCGAGAAGGATACAAAACTTCAAGGAATCACTTATGATAAGAAAGTGATTAAGGTGACGGTAACTGTCACAGATGATGGCAATGGTCGTTTGGTTGCCAAAGTAAGTCATGACAAGAACATACAGACATTTGAAAATCGCTATACTCCACCAAAGAAAGGTTTGCCTAGGACAGGTACTGTCATTCATACCTTAGCTATTTTCATTGGACTCATTGTTTTGGCTGGTGCAGTTTATCTTATTAAGAAAAAATCTTGATAGAATTAAGCTTGTAGGAAAAATATAAGTCTAAAATTGGAAATCTAGTGAGAATTCTCTCAAGAAATGGAGTCTCTCTTTAGATTTCCTTTTTGATGTTTAGGGGAGGAAATGGTGTGAGAAGCAATGGAAGAATTGAAGTCATTTTCGTGAAAAATAGAAAACAAAAGAAATTATATGAAGGTTTGAGGTGATTCTCAGGCTTTTCTTATGAAAAAAGGCGCTGAAATTTTCACTTGACTCTTATTTTCTTTGTGATATACTTAACTAGTAAAGAATCAACTGGTTAATCAGAAAAGGAGAAAAATGAGTCAGCTAGCACATGAAATTGATCGTTTTTTAAATGAAATCATTTTAAAATCCGAGAATCAACATGAGATTTTGATTGGATCTTGCACGAGCGGTATGCCATTGACCAATACTCAAGAGCATATTTTGATGTTGTTGTCTGAGGAATCTTTGACAAATTCAGAGTTGGCGAAGCGCTTAAACGTCAGTCAAGCAGCTGTAACAAAGGCTATCAAATCGCTCATCAAGCAAGAAATGCTGGAACCTTTCAAGGATCAGAAAGATGCGCGTGTTATTTTTTATCGGTTGACAGAATTAGCGAAGCCAGTTGCCGCGGAGCATCATCATCATCATCAACATACATTGGAAATTTACGAAAAAATTGCCAATCAATATAGTTCTGATGAGCAAGCAACTATTCAACAATTCTTAGAAACCTTAGTGGGGGAAATCGGAAAATGAGATATATCACAGTTGAAGATTTGTCCTTCTATTATGATAAGGAGCCTGTGCTGGAGCATATTAACTATTATGTGGATAGTGGTGAGTTTGTGACTTTGACAGGTGAAAATGGAGCAGCAAAAACGACCTTGATCAAGGCTAGTCTTGGAATTTTGCAGCCTCGATTTGGAAAGGTGACGATTTCTAAGACAAATACTGCTGGGAAGAAATTACGGATTGCTTATCTGCCACAGCAAATCGCTAGTTTTAATGCGGGTTTTCCCAGTACTGTTTATGAATTTGTTAAATCGGGTCGGTATCCACGTAAAGGCTGGTTTCGTCGTTTGAATGCGCATGATGAAGAACATATCAAGGTCAGTCTGGACGCCGTTGGCATGTGGGAACATCAAGACAAGCGGATTGGCTCGCTTTCGGGTGGGCAAAAGCAACGGGCAGTCATTGCGCGCATGTTTGCTTCGGATCCGGATATTTTTGTCTTGGATGAGCCGACAGCGGGGATGGATGCTGGCAGCAAGGATGAATTTTATGATTTGATGCACCATAGTGCACATCGGCATGGCAAGGCTGTGCTGATGATTACGCATGATCCGGAGGAAGTCCGAAAATATGCGGACCGCAATATTCATTTGGTGCGAAATCAAGATTCGCCATGGCGGTGCTTCAATGTTCACGAAAGTGACAAGGAGGAGGTGAGCCATGTTTAATTTACTAGCTTACGACTTTATGCAGCGGGCTTTTCTGGCGGTAATTGCCATGAGCCTGTTCTCGCCTGTGTTAGGAACTTTTTTAATTTTGCGGCGTCAGAGTTTGATGAGTGATACGCTCAGCCACGTGTCGCTTTCGGGGGTTGCTTTTGGCTTGGTGCTAGGCATCTCACCTACGATTTCAACGGTAGTGATTGTTATCATTGCGGCAGTCTTCTTAGAATACCTGCGGACAATCTACAAGGATTTCATGGAAATCGGAACAGCAATTCTGATGTCAACAGGACTTGCCATTGCTCTGATTGTTATGAGTAGGGGCAAGAGTTCCAGTTCTATGAGTTTGGATCAGTATTTATTTGGCTCTATTGTCACGATTAGTACGGAGCAGGTGATTTCACTCTTTATCATTGCGGCAATCGTGCTGGCATTAACCTTCCTCTTCATTCGACCAATGTATATTTTGACCTTTGATGAGGATACAGCTTTTGTGGACGGTTTGCCTGTGCGCACCATGTCCATTCTGTTTAACATTGTGACAGGTGTTGCCATTGCCCTCATGATTCCAGCGGCAGGTGCGTTGCTGGTATCGACTATTATGGTGTTGCCAGCCAGTATTGCTTTGCGGTTGGGCAAGAACTTTAAATCCGTTATCTTGTTGGCAAATGTCATCGGCTTCTTAGGTATGATTGCTGGATTGTATATTTCATATTATGCAGAAACGCCAGCCAGTGCAAGTATTACGATTATTTTTGTCGGCGTATTTTTACTAGTAAATTTATTGAAAAAATTTATCAAATAGGAGTAAGAAATGAAGAAAATTGGTCTATTAGTAGCAAGTTTACTGAGCATCTTTTTAGTGGCTTGTTCCAATCAAAAAAGTGCAAATGGGAAATTAAATGTTGTCACAACATTTTACCCAGTTTATGAATTTACCAAGCAAGTGGCAGGCGATACTGCCAATGTTAAGTTGCTAATCGGTGCAGGGACAGAACCACATGAATATGAGCCTTCTGCTAAGGCTGTCGCAACGATTCAAGATGCAGATACTTTCGTTTATGAAAATGAAAACATGGAAACTTGGGTGCCAAAATTGCTTAAAACCTTGAAAAAAGGTAAAGTGAATGTGGTGAAGGCGACTGGGAAGATGTTGCTACTTCCTGGTACAGAAGAGGAAGGAGATCATGATCATGGTAAAGAAGGACATCATCATGAATACGATCCTCATGTATGGTTATCACCAAAACGTGCTATTAAAATGGTGGAAAATATTCGTGACAGCTTAAGTAAACGCTATCCCGATAAGAAAGCGACTTTCCAAAAAAACGCAGCAGCCTACATTAAGAAATTAGAAACTCTGGATAAAGAATATACAACTGGTTTAGTAAATGCAAAACAAAAAAGTTTTGTAACGCAACATGCTGCTTTTCGATATCTTGCATTGGATTATGGTTTGAAACAAGTTCCTATTTCAGGGCTTTCACCAGATAGTGAGCCTTCAGCAGCGCGTTTGGCTGAATTGACAAAATATATTAAGAAAAACAATATTAAGTATATCTATTTTGAAGAAAATGCTTCTCAAGCATTGGCTTCTACATTGGCAAAAGAAACAGGTGTGAAGTTAGATGTCCTTAATCCGCTTGAAAGTTTGACTGAAAAGCAAACAAAAGATGGAGCAGATTACATTTCCATCATGCAATCAAACTTGAAAGCCTTGAAGAAGACAACTGACCAAGAGGGCGCTGAAATTTCTGCTGAAAAAGAAGAAAATACGAAGACCGTTCAAAACGGTTACTTTGAAGATAGTGCTGTTAAAGATCGTACTTTGTCTGATTACGCTGGTCAATGGCAATCTGTCTATCCATATTTGCAAGACGGAACTTTAGACCAAGTCTTTGATTACAAGGCAAAATTGAGTGGTAAGATGACAGCGGCTGAGTACAAAGCCTATTATGAAAAAGGCTATAAGACAGATGTGTCTCATATCAATATCACAGATAAGACCATGGAATTTGTAGTAAACGGGCAAAAGAAGAAATATACTTACAAATATGTCGGCAAACACACTTTGACGTATTCGAAAGGTAATCGTGGCGTGCGCTTCATGTTTGAAGCGACAGACCCTGACGCAGGTAAGTATAAATATGTTCAATTTAGCGACCATAATATCGCCCCAACGAAAGCAGCACACTTCCACATTTTCTACGGTGGTGAAAGCCAAGAAGCCCTCTTTAACGAATTGGAAAATTGGCCAACTTACTATCCAACGAAATTAAGCGGACAAGAAATCGCCCAAGAAATGCTTGCGCATTGATGAAGGTATGAATTTCAATACAGAAAGAGAAAAATCGAGTTGAGTAAATCTTCTCGATTTTTTTGCTTGACAAATTCTGATTACAGATGTAAACTATAAAAGAATTGAAAATTACAACTGTAATCAGAGAAGAGATGAAACAAAATGGAACAACAAAATATCAGTCAGGCAGAATGGCAAGTTATGCGTGTTTTGTGGGCGTATCCTCATAGCAGAAGTACTGAGGTGGTGGAGCGTTTAGAAGCTGATTTCGATTGGAAACCGGCTACTGTCAAAACCTTGCTGAATCGCCTGAAGACCAAAGAGTTTATTTCAATGGAAAAGATTGAGGGCAAGTTTTACTATGATGCTCTGATCTTAGAAGATGAGCATTTGGAAAATAGTTGGCGGACCTTACTTGACAATATGTGCAATACCAAGCATGGTGATTTAGTGATTTCAATACTAGAAAGCAATCAATTCAGTCAAACGGATTTGTCCCGAATCTTGGATGTTGTAAAAGAAAAGCAAGTTCAAGCACCGAAGACGATTCAGTGCAATTGTCCACCAGGTCAGTGTACTTGTGGCGCGCATTGTCAAGATGAAACGAATCAATCTAAAATGGCGGAGTAAGAAATGGAAAAAGACAAAAAAGAGTATAAATTATTCGGCATGACCTGTGCAGCTTGCGCGATGACCATTGAAATGGCAGTCAAGGAACTTCCAACGGTTGAGGAAGCTACGGTGAACTTGGCGACGGAAAAATTGACAGTTTTTCCAAAAGAAGGATTTGCAAGCGAGCAAGTCTTAGAGGCTGTGAAAGAAGCAGGTTACCAAGCGGTAGAAAAAGGGGAACAAAAGCAGTCGGATTATGCAAAACAGGCTGCAGAGAAAGAAGAAACCGTGCGCAAAATGGCGCGTCAGATTTGGTTTGCGGCAGGAGCGACCGTGCCACTCCTCTATATTTCAATGGGGAGCATGATTGGCTTGCCGTTGCCCTCCTTTTTAGGTCACATGACGCATCCCATTGCCTTTGTATTGGCGCAGTTTTTCCTTACTTTGCCAGCGATTTGGGTTGGTCGTGGTTTTTATGTACGTGGTTTTCGGAATTTGGCAAAACGTCATCCGAACATGGATAGTTTGATTGCCGTAGGAACGAGTGCAGCCTTTCTGTATAGTTTGTACTCGGTCGTTCAAGTTTTACTGGGGCATCATACTTTTGTACACCAGTTGTATTTTGAATCAGTTGGTGTGATTATCACTCTTGTTTTACTGGGGAAATATCTGGAGGCCAATGCCAAGGGACGAACTTCGCAAGCGATTCAAAGTTTGATGAGTTTGGTGCCCAATCAAGCAACGGTTATTCGTTATGGCGAAGTCGTCACAATTGATACAGAAGACATCAAGGTTGGAGACATTGTACGGATCAAACCGGGAGAACGTATGCCAGTAGACGGTGTGGTTATCTCTGGACAAACCTATGTAGATGAGTCCATGATGACAGGTGAAAGTGTTCCTGTTGAAAAAAACATCGGAGATGTGATTACCAGTGCCACTATGAATCAAACGGGTTCTATTGACTATGAAGCAACTAAAGTCGGTTCGGACACAACCTTAGCTCAGATTGTTCATTTGGTAGAGGAAGCGCAAGGCTCGAAAGCGCCTATTGCGGCTATGGCAGATAAGATCTCGCTCTACTTTGTACCAATCGTCTTGGGCTTGGCAGTTTTAGCAGTTCTGTTGTGGTACTTTCTGGCAGGAGAAAGCCTGCAATTCTCACTTTCTATCTTTATTGCGGTATTGGTTATCGCTTGTCCCTGCGCGCTTGGGCTAGCAACTCCGACGGCTATTATGGTAGGCACAGGAAAGGGTGCTGAAAATGGCGTCTTGATTAAGTCGGGACAGGCTCTTGAAGCGGCTCATTTGGTAGAAGTTGTCGTTCTGGATAAGACAGGTACGATTACCGAAGGGAAACCAAGTTTGACGGATGTGTTGACTTTTGGTGATGTCACACGGGAGGAATTGCTACATTTGCTTGCAAGTAGTGAGCAACATTCAGAACATCCATTGGCGGTAGCAATTTTGGAAGCCGCTCAAGATGAAGTCGTATCTTTGGCACCGGTAACGGATTTCCAAGCAATCTCAGGTAAAGGGATTATAGCTCAAGTAAAAGCTCAAGAAATTTTAATCGGGAATGAAAGCTTGATGAGACAATACCAAGTCGAGCTCGGAGAACATATCTCTGACTTGATTTCCTTATCTCATCAAGGAAAGACGGCCATGTTTGTCGCAGTAGATAAAAAGTTAGTCGGAATTACAGCAGTTGCTGATCCAATCAAAAAAAATAGCCGTAAAGCTATTGCTGAATTGCAAAAAATGGGCTTAGAAGTTGTGATGTTGACAGGGGACCGTGAGGAAACAGCTCAAGCTATCGCAAGAGAAGCTGGTGTCGATCAAGTGATTGCAGGAGTATTTCCAGACGGCAAAGCAGATGTCGTCAAGGATTTGCAAGTGCAGGGGGAAAAGGTTGCCATGGTGGGTGATGGAATCAATGATGCACCTGCTCTGGTGCAAGCTGAAGTCGGGATTGCTATTGGTTCTGGAACGGATGTGGCTATTGACTCAGCCGACATTGTTTTGATGCACAGCGACCTTTTAGATGTGGTGACAGCCATTCGCCTCAGTCAGGCTACGATTAAAAATATCAAAGAAAATCTTTTCTGGGCTTTTGCCTACAATACCTTAGGAATACCAATCGCAATGGGTCTTTTATATGTATTTGGCGGTCCGCTGCTCAATCCTATGCTAGCCGGTCTTGCCATGAGCTTTAGCTCGGTTTCTGTCGTCACCAATGCGCTGCGTTTACGGCGCTTTAAAATAGAATCATAAAAGGAGTTCATCATGAAACAAATTGTTACTTTAGAAAATATATCTTGCCAAAATTGCGTGAAGCATGTCACCGAGCACTTCCTAAAATTGGAAGGTGTATCGGACGTTCAAATTGATTTAGATACAAAGGTTGCGACTGTAACCACCAATCATGCATACAGTGCAGAAGATTATCAAGTTACTCTGGCTAAAACGATTTATAAAGTTGTTAATGTTGCATAAAAAATGAGGCTGGGCAAAAAGTGTCCCAGCTTCTATTAGAATTAGTAATAAACGAATAACGCAGCTTCAACAATTCACTGAATTGTTGAAGGCGGGAAATCAGCCTTGCACAGCAAGCCACTATGATTGCTTAAAGCACTGCTTTGAGGTGGCAGATAAAACTTGCGAAGCAAGTATCCAAGCTGTTCGCTTTTCCAGCTCGGAAGAGCACATAATTACCCTTGCGGGGGTGGACCACGAACTAAAAATCGAAAATTTTTAGTTCTGTTCCACTCCCATTATTTTTTAAATCAATCCTTTCTCAAAGCTTTGAGAGCTGACTTCAACACTAATTTTTTCAAGCGTAAAAGGATGTGTGAAAGTTAAACGATGAGCATGAAGCATGAGACGCTTTGCTTTTTGCGGATTGTACAATGGATCGCCGATAATGGGGTATCCATGATGAGCAAGGTGTACACGGATTTGATGAGTTCGCCCAGTTTTAAGTTGACAGCTGACGAGCGTCTTGTTTTCAAATTCTTTTAGCTTTGAGATATGGGTCTCAGCGTATTGACCATTTTTGTTATCCACTAGCCGTTTTCGCCGATCGTGACGGTCACGCCCGATTTTATCTGTATAGATTTGACGTTTTTGGGGAAATGCTCCTTGTACCAAAGCCCAATATTCGCGCGAAATTTCCTTGTTTTCTAGCAATCGATTTAAAATTGGCAAGATAAAAGGATTCTTCGCAAAAAGAACAGCTCCGCTTGTTTCCTTGTCTAAGCGATGAACGACATAGCAAGTATTTCCAACATAAGCAGAGACATGATTTAAAAGTGCCAGCTCCGTTGGTTCATTGGCATGTGTTTTCATGCCTTCGGGTTTGTTGACGATGGTGATGTGTTCATCTTGGTATAATTCTTCCACCAGACTAGCATTTCCCATGAGAATGGATTTCTGTGGATAATCTTCTTCGTCAAAGATTAAAGTAATCACATCAGCTGGATGAACCTGACTTTGCCAGTTGATGGGGTGTTGGTTTACAAGGACGTGTTTTTTAATGCGCAGAAAATGGCGAATCTTTCGTGGAATCAAAAAATGTTCTTCCAGTAGCTCTTTGACTGTCATCTCTGGCAAACCTTGTGGAATCGTAATCGTAAATTGCATATAGTTATTGTAACAAAATAGCCGATGATTGAAAATAACCAGCTCGAGATTAAACAATTTCTTAAAGTTTTCTAAACTAAACGCCTGATAAGAAGTCCTTTCTTGTCTGGATATGGAGAAGGTGATAGAATAAAGATATGAAAAAATTAAATGAATTATTTGAAATAGTAGTGAATCATTTTAAAAAGGAAAGTCCTGAACGAGAGTATCATGAAGCGGCAGAGGTTGAAGAATCTGAGCTGCATTTGAGCCGGTCTGGGAAAAGTCGGAAAAAGCCGATTTCTCAACACCCATTTCGTCGATTTTGGCGTCGCTATCACCTGACGAAGATTGTCTTAATTTTGGGACTTGGTTTTGGTTTGGTGACAGGAGGTTATCTCTTTTATGTTGCCAAATCCACTAATGTGAATGATTTGCAGAATGCTTTGAAAGCAACGACATCTATTTATGATAAGGACGGCAAAAAAGCTGGAAGTTTGTCAGGGCAAAAGGGAACTTATGTAGAATTGTCCCAGATTAGCCCGAATTTGCAACATGCTGTCATTGCGACAGAAGACCGTTCCTTTTATAAAAATAGTGGTATTAACTACGGTCGTTTTATCATGGCGATTTTGACAGCGGGACGTTCTGGTGGTGGTTCTACCATTACACAACAATTAGCCAAAAATGCTTACTTATCTCAGGATCAGACCATTGAGCGGAAAGCAAAGGAATTTTTCCTCGCCTTGGAATTAACCAAGAAATATAGTAAAAATCAGATTCTCACCATGTACCTCAATAATTCTTATTTCGGGAATGGTGTGTGGGGAGTAGAAGATGCTTCTAAAAAATATTTCGGCGTATCTGCTAGCCAGCTGACACTAGATCAAGCAGCTACCTTAGCAGGAATGCTTAAAGGACCTGAGCTATACAATCCCATTGCTTCTATCAAAAATGCAACCAATCGGCGCAATACCGTTCTGCAAAATATGGTAGCTGCTGGCTATATCAATCAAGCAACAGCCAATCAGGCAGCAGCGAATGGTTTGGGCAGTCAATTGGTAGATGCTTACACAGGAAAATCGGCAGATTATCGCTATCCGTCTTACTTTGATGCGGTTATCAATGAAGCAGTTCGAGATTATGGTTTGACAGAAGCCGATATTGTTAATAACGGCTATCGTATTTACACGGAGCTAGATCAGAATTACCAAGCTAGCATGCAAGTCATCTATGATCGCGAAGATTTATTCCCGCAAGCAGCCGATGGGACAAGAGCCCAATCGGGTAGTGTAGCGCTTGACCCTAAAACTGGAGGTGTTCGCGCGCTTGTCGGGCAAATCAATAGTACGAGTGCCAATTTCAGAAGTTTTAACTATGCTACACAATCTTCAAGAAGCCCTGGCTCGACTATTAAGCCCTTGGCGGTTTACAGCCCTGCAGTTGCAGCAGGTTGGTCCATCAATAAAGAGTTGGACAATAGCACAACGACTTACGGAAATTACACCGTGAACAACTATGGTGGGATTCAATCCAGTCCGACTGTGCCAATGTATCAGGCTTTAGCGCAATCCTTAAATATTCCAGCGGTTGCTGCTGCTAATGAATTGGGACTGAAAAAAGTTTTTGAATATGGTAAAAAATTTGGCTTGAATATGGATAAAGTGGATCAGACTCTTGGGGTGGCTCTCGGCAGTGGCGTAACAACCAATCCGCTACAAATGGCACAAGCCTACTCGACTTTTGCCAATAATGGTGTTATGAATGATGCTCATTTGATTACCAAAATCGAAAATGCTAGTGGACAAGTAGTCAAAACTCATAAATCAACTTCAACGCGAGTGCTTAACCGCTCAACAACAGAAAAAATGACGAGTATGATGCTGGGAACATTTACCAATGGTACGGGTGTTTATGCGGCTCCTTACGGCTATGATATGGCTGGGAAGACAGGAACGACAGAGACTGACTTTAACCCAGATTTATCAGGAGATCAATGGGTTATTGGTTACACGCCAGATGTGGTGATTAGTCAGTGGCTAGGTTTCCCAAAGACTGATGAAAATCATTATCTGACAGGCACTAGTGCCAATGAAGCTTCAGCTATTTTCCGAAGTGTGGCAAATAGTATCCTACCGTACACAAATGGTACGAAGTTTGGTGACGAAAATGCCTATGCAAAAAATGGCATTGCACCGGTTGATACGAATGGTACAAATGATACTGCAAATCAAAGTAACAATAATTCAGATATTTTGAAAGATGTGCAAGATAAAGCCAAGAATTTAGTTGACCAAGCTAAGAAAGCAATTGACGATGCTAAGATTCCTGAAAAAGCACAGAATCTTTGGGACACGGTTAAGAGTTGGTTCCAATAGACTTGTCAAAAACGGGCTTTCCTGATATAATAAACAAGATGGAGGCGTTATGGCACTAAAAAAAGCGAGTCTGGCGTGCACGGTTTGTGGATCGAGAAACTATTCAATCAAATTGAGTAGTACGCCAAAACCAAAACGTCTGGAAGTAAATAAATATTGTAAGCATTGCAGTAAATATACGATTCATAAAGAAACTAGATAGGAGAAAGTTGTGAAATTCATTAAAGATACATTTCAAGTATTAAAAGATACAACTTGGCCAACTAGAAAGCAAAGCTGGGTAGATTTTATCTCAGTTATGGAATACACAGCTTTCTTTGTCGTCATTATTTATCTTTTCGACTTACTTGTCACAAGAGGTTTGGTACGATTGTTAAATATCTTTTAAATTTTAGCCTGCTTGTTGTTTTATCAAGTAGGCTTTTATCTTTTATTATAAAAATAGTAGTAAAAAGATGGCATTTGCTATTTTTGTGGTATAATAGGGCTAGAAAAGAAACCGAAGCCCTCAGGCTTTTTTATTTAGGAAAGGAAGAACGATGGACAGTTTTGATAAAGGCTGGTTTGTCTTGCAGACATACTCAGGATATGAAAATAAAGTAAAAGAAAATCTTTTACAACGTGCACAAACCTATAATATGTTGGAAAATATTTTGCGCGTAGAAATTCCAACGCAAACGGTACAAGTGGAGAAAAACGGAAAAACCAAAGAAGTTGAAGAAAATCGTTTCCCAGGTTACGTCTTGGTAGAAATGGTGATGACAGACGAAGCATGGTTTGTCGTACGGAACACACCAAACGTAACAGGCTTTGTCGGCTCACATGGAAACCGCTCTAAACCAACACCACTTTTGGAAGAGGAAATTCGCCAAATCTTGATTTCAATGGGACAAACCGTTCAAGAATTTGATATTGATGTGAAAGTTGGCGATACCGTACGTATCATTGACGGCGCTTTTGCAGATTATACGGGTAAAATCACCGAAATTGACAACAACAAAGTGAAGATGATTATTTCGCTATTCGGAAATGATACAGTTGCCGAAGTAAATCTGAACCAAATTGCTGAATTATAATAAAAAGTGAGCTAGAAATCAATTTTTATAGTTATTGGTTTAGCTCACTTTTTGTACTATTTTGATGAAAAATAAACTCTTGTTGAAAATGTTTGTCTCAAATTCACCCACCAATTTTATTATATTTGACCTAATTTAACCGAACAAAAAAATAAAAAAGCCCGATTTTACGGGCTTTTCATTCGGTTAATTCCTGTTAAATCAGGTTACGGAAGGCGGTAGACGGATTTGAACCGACGATCAAGCTTTTGCAGAGCCGTGCCTTACCACTTGGCTATACCGCCACAACGTTTATTATTTTATCCTAAAAAATCGTTTTCGTCAAGAGTGGAGATTGGTTTCTCTTTGTAAAATTTTAGTGTTTTCCGATTAAATTTAATCATTAAAGTGGTGAAATTATCATTTTGATAAGCCGAAGAAAAGTTTGGATTGATAGTTTTTCTTGCTTTAGTTAAGATAGCAATAAGATAAACTTGTTTAGCTGAATCAACTAGCTTCAAAAATATCAGCCACCATCTTCCTAAAAGTAAAGAAGTCATAAGTTGATTTCCCGTTACTTGCTTCCTTTTTTTAATAATTGTATCCATCTCATATGACATTTCTAAAAGTTAGAAGTTTATATTTTTTAGCCATGGGAACTTCTTCAACAAATAAATGTTTTCAGCTATCAATTTGGAAGAAAAAAGTTTAAGAAAAATAAAAAAAGATGAAAAAAGGTATTGACAAGAAGAGAAGGAGGTGATATACTAAGATAGTTGTCGCTTGAGGGGCGACAAAGACCTTTGAAAACTGAACAAGACGAACCAATGTGCAGGCGACTGTTTAAGAACAGTCCGTCAAACATTAAAAAGAAACAATAAATCTGTCAGTGACAGAAATGAGTGAGAGCTCAAACTTTATATGAGAGTTTGATCCTGGCTCAGGACGAACGCTGGCGGCGTGCCTAATACATGCAAGTAGGACGCACAGTTTATACCGTAGCTTGCTACACCATAGACTGTGAGTTGCGAACGGGTGAGTAACGCGTAGGTAACCTGCCTATTAGAGGGGGATAACTATTGGAAACGATAGCTAATACCGCATAACAGTATGTAACACATGTTAGATGCTTGAAAGATGCAATTGCATCGCTAGTAGATGGACCTGCGTTGTATTAGCTAGTAGGTAGGGTAATGGCCTACCTAGGCGACGATACATAGCCGACCTGAGAGGGTGATCGGCCACACTGGGACTGAGACACGGCCCAGACTCCTACGGGAGGCAGCAGTAGGGAATCTTCGGCAATGGGGGGAACCCTGACCGAGCAACGCCGCGTGAGTGAAGAAGGTTTTCGGATCGTAAAGCTCTGTTGTTAAGGAAGAACGAGTGTGAAAATGGAAAGTTCATACTGTGACGGTACTTAACCAGAAAGGGACGGCTAACTACGTGCCAGCAGCCGCGGTAATACGTAGGTCCCGAGCGTTGTCCGGATTTATTGGGCGTAAAGCGAGCGCAGGCGGTTAGAAAAGTCTGAAGTGAAAGGCAGTGGCTCAACCATTGTAGGCTTTGGAAACTGTTTAACTTGAGTGCAGAAGGGGAGAGTGGAATTCCATGTGTAGCGGTGAAATGCGTAGATATATGGAGGAACACCGGTGGCGAAAGCGGCTCTCTGGTCTGTAACTGACGCTGAGGCTCGAAAGCGTGGGGAGCGAACAGGATTAGATACCCTGGTAGTCCACGCCGTAAACGATGAGTGCTAGGTGTTAGGTCCTTTCCGGGACTTAGTGCCGCAGCTAACGCATTAAGCACTCCGCCTGGGGAGTACGACCGCAAGGTTGAAACTCAAAGGAATTGACGGGGGCCCGCACAAGCGGTGGAGCATGTGGTTTAATTCGAAGCAACGCGAAGAACCTTACCAGGTCTTGACATCCCGATGCTATTTCTAGAGATAGGAAGTTTCTTCGGAACATCGGTGACAGGTGGTGCATGGTTGTCGTCAGCTCGTGTCGTGAGATGTTGGGTTAAGTCCCGCAACGAGCGCAACCCTTATTGTTAGTTGCCATCATTGAGTTGGGCACTCTAGCGAGACTGCCGGTAATAAACCGGAGGAAGGTGGGGATGACGTCAAATCATCATGCCCCTTATGACCTGGGCTACACACGTGCTACAATGGCTGGTACAACGAGTCGCAAGCCGGTGACGGCAAGCTAATCTCTGAAAGCCAGTCTCAGTTCGGATTGTAGGCTGCAACTCGCCTACATGAAGTCGGAATCGCTAGTAATCGCGGATCAGCACGCCGCGGTGAATACGTTCCCGGGCCTTGTACACACCGCCCGTCACACCACGAGAGTTTGTAACACCCGAAGTCGGTGAGGTAACCGTAAGGAGCCAGCCGCCTAAGGTGGGATAGATGATTGGGGTGAAGTCGTAACAAGGTAGCCGTATCGGAAGGTGCGGCTGGATCACCTCCTTTCTAAGGAAAAAACGGAAGCCATTGAGTTTGTCTTGTTTAGTTTTGAGAGGTCTTGTGGGGCCTTAGCTCAGCTGGGAGAGCGCCTGCTTTGCACGCAGGAGGTCAGCGGTTCGATCCCGCTAGGCTCCATTAGGATAGAATCCTACTGAACTTAATAAAGAAGTGAAGTTGCATATGAGACTAACTTCTTAGGAAAAAAGATAAACTTCCTTGTGTTCGACGAACACAGCGTCAGTTTCCTATTTTTCTACAGAAGTTTTCGCAAGCGAACCGTCTCTTAATATCCTAAGATTAGCACATTGAAAATTGAATAACGATATCAAATAGTAACAAGAAAATAAACCGAAAACGCTGTGAATATTAATGAGTATATGACTGAGAGGTCAAAGATAAGGTTAAGTTAGTAAGGGCGCACGGTGGATGCCTTGGCACTAGGAGCCGAAGAAGGACGTGACAAACGACGAAATGCCTTGGGGAGCTGTAAGTAAGCGTAGATCCAGGGATATCCGAATGGGGGAACCCAGCAGGTACTACCTGTTACCCATCTCTGTTAAGGAGATGAGGAGGAAGACGCAGTGAACTGAAACATCTAAGTAGCTGCAGGAAGAGAAAGCAAAAGCGATTGCCTGAGTAGCGGCGAGCGAAAGGGCAAGAGGGCAAACCGAGAA
>NZ_CP012719.1:142500-280000 GCF_001697145.1 Streptococcus anginosus
TAGAATCCATTTTATTGAGTGGGATGATTTTTAAATGGTACCATTTTTCCCACAATTGGAAGAGACTGATGTTTTTATCAATGACCTTTCCTTGATGTAATTTAATTTCTTGGGTCAAACCTTCAATTTCAGCTTCTTTTTTGGTTTTAAATCCTGATTTTGATGTAATATAGTTCCCTTTTTTGTCAGTGATCCGATAAGACCACTTCCCTTTTTTCCCTCCGCGTTGCGTAATGTATAGTGACATGGTTCCCTCTTTTCTAAGAAATCGATAACCAAGGTTTTATCTTGGTTATCTTGTCATAATTCAAAAATTTTTGCAAAATGATCCTCGAAAAATTCTTTGGTTTTGCTTGCCAGAAAGTAATAGCGTCCGCCTTGACTATCTGGGTATTTCACAAAGCCATTGCTATTTTTATCAATGTCAATTTGATTACGAATTTCAGGCTTATAAAGCACGTTTTCGAGTAACCATGGACGAGAGACGGAAAGAAGTTCTAAAACCTCAGAGAGCGTAAGATAACGCCCTTTTGAGGAGATTTTTTTGAGTTCTTCATACTCGGAACGGTCAACGATAATTTTATCGGGTGGGAGTTGTATCGTAATATTTTTTAAGTCAATTTGTAGGGTGGTTGGTTTCATAGGCAGTTAGTCCGTATCCATTTCTTGGTCAATGATGGTCACATCTTTGATGTGTCTGCTTTCGTGATAGCGTTTTGATTCTATAAATTTTACCCGTGGTGCTAGTTCACTTCAAAATACCCATTTGGACTGTACTTGTAAGTGACAAAATCAACAGGAGGTCATCCAAATGAGTCATTTACAGAATACCGCTAATTCTCATTACTTGGAATGGAACATAGGTCAATTATCAAAAATTTGTCAGATGCTCTGTCGAAACTATTGCCCAGATTCGATACTTTTTTAGCAATTCCACCTGTAGGCGTAGTTGTTCCACTTCAGATAGCTGTTCCATTCCTTTACCGTAGGTATATTGTTTCCCCACGGGTTGATGGAAACGGTGCAGTTCATCATTCTGATACCATCGCCACCAGGTTTTGACCTGACTAACATTTTTGATGTCCAGGGTCTCCATGATAACCTTATTGGGCTTACCTGCTTTCTTCATTTCGATACAGGCTAACTTAGTTTCTACCGAATACGCTTTTTTGACCATAACAAAACCCTCCTGTTTCTAGTTTACTAGATTTCAACAGGAGGGTTTTTCTTGTGTCTCATTTTATGGGGCTAGTGCCGTTTTCATCAGGATTTTTATTGACAACCATTAGAGGTTCATATTCATCGTTGACTTTTTTCATGTAATTCTTCAAATTGTTTCTAAAATTTGAATAGACGACAGCTTCCATTTTATATCACCTCACTTTAAGACTATTCTTATTAGAACACTTGACAGGAACTTGTACAAGTATTATCAACTAGTTCTAAGACTATTATTTTAAAGAGTTGAAAATAAAAAAGATAGTTTACCGCTGTTGCATAACTATTCGTTACAGATATACCATTATCATTTTATACACCATTATTGAAGTGAAAAATAGTTGGATTTTGGCGCAAAAGCCCCGTATATATGCAAAATGTTGATTCATTCGATTGTCTAGACCAATTGGAGTTTAAAAGTTATCAGCGCTTTAGATTACTTTTTATTAGACATCTGTAATTTATCTGTAATCAATCTACATTTATTTACAAAATGTCAAGAAATGTAGAATACCTCTGTAATGGGATTAAATAAATTTGTGAAAACCATGTAATTGGCTTGACATTCAAAAAAAAAAATTACTATCATGAAAGTGAATAGTTTTTTTTAAAACTAGGACTTAACATATCCAATATGTTAAAATATTGAGAGGATATTTAGAATGAAAAAAAGCAGGTTCTTTTTAGCGTCAACGGCTGTATTGTTATCAGCCTTAGGTGCAAATCCTGTGTTGGCTAGGGATGTTGAGCGCTCTATCTCCACAACGATTGTTACACCGACTGTTGACAGCAATAAAAAGGCTTCTACTGAAACGCCAGAGTCTAAGCAAGGAAATGCAGGTGTCTCCGCGGATGTACAAAAATCGTCTGCTCCTGTGACTTCTGGTCAGGCTACATCGACTCTTCCTGATAAGGATAATCCGAGTATGCCAAGTGCGTCGGACAAGGTAGAGCCCTCAAGGGCGACACCGACAACACCAATTGTACCAGACAAGACTAAAACTGACTCACCAGATACCTCAAGTAAGGTAGAACCGACTAAACCGAAGATAGAACCAGTACCTCCAGCTATGCCAGAAAAGGATCAGTCTGGAACAGCAGGAACTGAGTCTTCAAAGCCAAAACAATCGGAACCAGAAAAGAAATACGGTGACGTAACGGTTGAGTATAAGAGTAAAGATGGTGCTTTGATTGCTCCAAAAGAGCTAGACACGCCGACTTCTGTGGTGGGGACGGATTATGATACGACTGACTACCGAAGAGAGACCATTATCAGCTCAGAGGGTAAGAAATATCGTCTTGATCTGAAAGCTACTCAGGGTTATGAAAAAGGGAAAGTTCTTGAGGGCAATACCAATATTACTTACTACTATGATCTGGTCACAGAAACGCCAGACTCTAATAAGGTAGTGCCACCGAAGCCGGAGCCAGATACCCCAGATAAGACTAAACCGAGTACATCGGATTCATCCGATAAAGGGGCAACTCCACAGGACAAACCACCAATTCCAAATCCTTCGGAGGATTCATCGGTTAGTCCAGATAGCTCCATAGCAGATACTGTGACGCCGATGGATACAATTCCTAGTGATGGGATGTTGGATACTCAGTTTGAACAGACGAATAGTTTAGAGGAGGGTATCAATCCGTCTATATTGACTGAAAAAAGTAAGGATGAACCGACAACTTCTGATGTGGACTTGAAAAAGGATGAAACATTCAGTCTTGACAATGCTTCATCTGTGACTACTAAAAAAGGTGACACGATTGACAATCCAATCAAATCAATCATCTCACCAGCTGATCCGCTTTTGACGGATAAGGGCTTTGAGATTATTGGTAATGATCAAGGAGAAGTCACTATCAAAAACGCAGACGGTTCTAAAACATCTGTACCAGCTGCGCAAGTAGGTGCTAGGGTAAATCCTGACGGAACGGTCACTGTCAAATCAAGTAATGGTAAGTTTACATTGTTGCCAGATACGGGGGAAGCAACCACGATTCTTGCAACGATTGGTTTATTTATCTTGGCTCTATTAGGCTTCAAAAAAGTCAAGCCTTTTGAGAAAGATAATTGGTTAATTGGGTAATTATTAAAAAGAAAAGAGGAATTTTATGTTTCATAATAGCAAAACGAAGGGTCATGGTTCGATCCGAAAAAATAAAGTCTATGGAACCATTGGTATCTTGACGCTTGGAACCATTGCAATTCTCAGTGCTCACCAAGGTGTAGCGGCTGATGAAGTAACAGCAACGAAGCCAACAACGTCCACTCCAGTAGCAGAAGCTTCTGATACAAGCCTTGCTGTGCAATCAAAAGCAGCTTCAACTGAAGCAGCTAGTAGCTCTACAGCAGCAGCAACTACTGCAAAAGCTGAAACAACAGCACCAGCAGGAGCTACTTCAACAGCTGACACTACAACAACTGAAAGTGCAGCTATGCAACCAGCTGCAGCTTCAGCAGCGACTACAGCGACTGCAACGCCAGCCGCAACAACTGCAGCGGCTGAAACAACGGCAACTCCTGCTACAACAGCAAAGGCTGAAGCAGCAACTGCTGCGCCAGCAGGGGCAGTATCAACTTCAGAACCAGCAGCGCCTACAACAACCACAACGCCAACTGCTACCCCAGTAGATCGTACGGAAGGCTCAAAAGTAACTGTCGAAAATCAAAAACTAAAAGATGCAATTTCTGAAGCAAATGGCTACAATATTGATGTTAAGAAAAATCCAAACAACAACATTGGAACAGCTAACAGTGAAGTAGAAGCAGAAGCTAAAAAAGAACTTGCAAATACCCTTGAAGAAACACAAGCGACTCGTATTAAAACAGGTGTAGATGCTTACAAACGTGATCTGAAAAAAGCACAAGAAAACACTGGAACGGATGGCTATCTAAGTGAAGTTGTCAGCCAAGGTCTGAAGTTTGAAAGTGAGCCTAATGGGAAGCTGTCTATTAGTGGTGCCACGGAATTTGGACAAAAAGATATGCCTAATGCACAATCCTATGATGAATATGTAGCAGGTGGTGGCACATTTGGTTCTACTCCAGTGGCACCATTTACAACAACACTTTCAGGTGGTGGAAGTAGATTTGTCATCCCAAAAATTGAAAACAATCAAACGATTACGGCTACTTATAGCAATCTTCAAAACTCAACATACAATGGAAAGAAAATTTCTAAGGTAGTTTATGAAGTTACCAATATAAGTGGTGGAACTGGTATTGTTGGTTTCGCAGAGAAAGATCCAACCAAAGGAATTTACACTTTTTATAACATCAATCAACCATCTAGATATCGTGTAAATATTCGCTTTTACGATGCCGATGGTAATCCAATCCAATTTACAAAGACGAATCCGGCTATTTTAGCCATGACGAGTTTAACGAAAACAGAACCTACTACGGGTTCGTTAGCTGGTAAAAAGCATGAAGAAAGTATAACTGACTATAGTTTCCGCCCAGTAAAAATCACGGGTTCGTTAGTTGAAAAACAAGCTGATGGTCGTTTGGCAGCAAGTAGCCCAACCCACGATATTAAAGATAACTATGATGATCCAAATTTCTATAAAATGGGGATTGCTGGTGTAGCAGAAAGCGGAGATACGATTTCCTTTGTTATGCAGAGAACGTCTCAATGGGATAGAGGATATTGGTTGGCTCTTACAAGTAAATTGCCATCTCGCTTTACACTTGTAAAACCTGACCTTGATTATAACCTTGTTGAGTATAATACTGCTGGTAATGTCTTGCTAGATAACTATATTCAAGGAACAACTACTAAGCTAACAGCTACTCAAACAGTCAAACCTAAGGGAACTCCTACAGGTGAAAGTTACACCACTACTCATCAAGAGACGATCACTACTGCTGACGGGAAAGTTTACAAATACGTATCTTCTACTGATAATACAACAGGTACTGTTAAATTAGGTACAATCAATGTAGCAAACTATTACACTGAAGTAAAAGGTAACGTTGTTGTAGATTACCAAGATAAGCAAGGTAATAAAATTGCAGAACGTATCGTGGATACACCAGATACATCTGTCGGTACTGCTTACGATACGACAGACCATAAACCAGAAATCATCACAACAGCTAATGGCACAACTTATCGTATTGACAGAAGCGCTACTATAGGTAAAGAAAGTGGTACAGTCGTTGAAGGGACAACCCGAGTTGTCTATGTCTATGATAAAATAGATAAACCAACAGAAAAATATGGTAACGTTGTTGTAGACTACCAAGATAAGCAAGGTAACAAAATTGCGGAACGTGTAGTTGACACTCCAACTTCTAAAGTTGGTACTGCTTATGATACGACAGACCATAAGCCAGCAACTATTACAACAGCAGATGGCACAACTTATCGTATTGACAGAAGCGCTACTAAAGGTAAAGAAAGTGGTCAAGTTGTTGAAGGTACAACTCAAGTTATTTATGTTTATGACAAGGTTGAAAAACCAGTAGAAAAGAAATATGGTGATGTTACCGTTGAATACAAGAACAAAAGCGGCGCTACAATTTCACCAAAAGTAACGGATACACCAAGATCAGAAGTCGGAACAGACTACGATACAACCGATCAACGGAAAGAAACAATCACGACAGTTGATGGTAAGAAATATCGTCTTGATCCGAAAGCAACTCAAGGTGCAGAAAAAGGTAAAGTTGTTGAAGGCAATACTAACATTACCTACTACTATGATCTTGTACCAGATATTCCAACACCAGAAAAGAAATATGGTGATGTTACCGTTGAATACAAGAATAAAAGCGGCGCTACAATTTCACCAAAAGTAACGGATACACCAAGATCAGAAGTCGGAACAGACTATGATACAACCGATCAACGGAAAGAAACAATTACGACAGTTGACGGTAAGAAATATCGTCTTGATCCGAAAGCAACTCAAGGTGCAGAAAAAGGTAAAGTCGTTGAAGGCAATACTAACATTACCTACTACTATGACCTTGTACCAGACGTACCAACACCAGATGAATACGGTAACGTTGTCGTTGATTACCAAGACAAGAAAGGTAATACTATCGCACCACGTGTTGTTGATACACCAGATAGCAAAGTTGGTACGAACTACGATACAACAGATCACAAACCAACTAGAATTACTACAGCTGATGGTAAAGTTTATCGCATTGATCTAAATGCAACTCAAGGTCAAGAAAGTGGTAAGATTGTCAAGGGAACTACTCGAGTTGTCTATGTTTACGATGAAGTGGTTGGTGATGTAACCGTTCATTATAAAGATGAAGATGGCAAAGTTATCAAAGAACCTGAAAAAGATACAACTGGTGCTCCAATCAATACTGTTTATGATACTCGTGATCACGCTCATAAGACAATCACTACAAAAGATGGTCGCACTTATGAAATTGTTCCTGAAAAGACTCAAGGTATCGAACAAGGTAGAGTCGTTGAAGGAAATACCGATGTCACTTATATTTATAAGCAAGTATTCGGTGACGTAGTTGTTCACTATGAAGACGAATCTGGTAAGAAGATCAAAGAAGATGTAACGGATACTTCTCATGCTCGTGTTGGCGAAAATTACGATACGACCGATCACAAGACGACAGCGATCAAGTCTGGTGATAAAGTGTACAACCTCGTTCCTGAAAAGACAAAAGGTAATGAAAAAGGTAAAGTTACCAAAGGTGTAACCGAAGTTACTTATGTCTACAAGGAAGTGAAAGCAGAGCCTAAGAAGAAAGGAACCAATGCTAAGGGTGAAGATGTCAACGGTAAGACCATGTTGGCAGGTTCAACCGAAGTTTATACGATTGATATTGACAATGACCAATACAAGGGTATGACAGGCTTAACGGATAAAGATAAGCAAGCAGGCTTGATGGTTGTTGAAAAATACTCTGGTAAGTATGTCACTCCTAACTTGGCTGGTGTTCGTGTAACAACAGAAGACGGTAAAGTTCAAAGTGGCTTCACAACGAAGATTTACAAATCTGTTGCAGAAGCTCCACAAAAGGTTCAAGATTACATCAAGGCTAAGGGCTTGAAGATTGATGGTGAGTTTGCCGTAACCACAGCAGATGATCCAGTAGCTTACACAAACAACTATGTTTTGAAAGGTATCAATCTGAAACTAGTCTTCCCAACAACCGTTAAGAAGGAAATCAAGGAAGCTAGCAAGTATAATAACCGTGCTTATCAAATCGACTTTACTGGTATCCATGAAACAAACCTTGTAACCAACAACATTCCGAAGATCAATCCGAAGAAAGATGTTGTAGCGACTGTTGAAGATGGTCAAAAAGACCAGAATTCATTGAATAATAAGACTGTTAAGGTTGGACAAGTCTACAACTTTGAATTAGAAACTTCTTATTTACCAGCAAATCGTGGACAAGCTATTGAAAAGATGGAAGTAAGAGATAAATACTCTTCATTAGTAGAATACAATGGTGTTCACAAATGGTATGCGAAGACAGATATTCTTCTTAAGAATGGTCAAAAACTTGCCAAGGGTACAGATTTGACGAAGTTTGTCAACCAAACTGTTGATCACAAGACGAGAACAGTTCTGTATTCATTCTCTAGTGCTTTCTTGAACAGTATTTCAGATAATAGTGAGTTCCAAGCTACAGGTTACATGCAAGTGAAACAACTTGACTATGGTACAGTGAAGAACACCTTTACTGAAATCATCAATGGTGTTGAAAGAAATTCTAATACGGTAACAGTGGTAACACCAGATAAACCTAAGACTCCGGATAAACCACAAACACCGCCAGAAACTCCTAATACACCTGAAAAACCGCAAACACCTCCTACACCAACCCCTACTCCAGTAGTACCAACTACTCCAAAAAAACCAGTAACTCCGAAAGTAAGTTTACCTTCAACAGGTGAAGCTACAAATACTGGTGCAGCGTTGACAGGTTTGGCGTTTGCTGCTACAGCATTGTCAATGCTTGGCTTCAAGAAACGTAAAGAGGAAGAATAAGTCCCTAACGATGATTATCCTAACTCTTGCTAGGCAATAGTGACAAAAAGAGGTTGAGACCGAGTCTCAACCTCTTTGTTATAATATAATGTCGTTGTTGATTGTGTATTTGGATATATGATAAATAAGTCAAAAGTGCTTCGTTCTACTTCTATTTTAAAATTTAAGTTAATCCTTTTCAAATTGGAAAGAGGACAAAAGAGGCTGGGACAAAAGTCCGACCTCAAATATAAAAAGCGAATAAAACTAGTTTTCTGATAATCAGAATTCTGCTTTGTTCGCTTTTCGCATTTAATTATAGATTAGAAGGGCTTAATAATTAAGATTTTTAAAAATTAAAATCTTTTTGTCCCAAACTCTTTAATATTATTGAAAATTGTTACTATCCAAGACTATCAATGGTTGCATTGATAATTTTAATGGATTCTTTTGTGTAATCTTTTTTTTGTTGTTGTCTTTCAGATTTTGTCATGGGACGTGGCTTTACTACGGGGGCTGGTTTTACGATAGGTTTTTGTTGTTTAACCTTCGTGTCAGCGGTAGGTGCTGGTTGGACAATTGGTGCGGGCTCAGGTTCTGGTTCTGTCTTTACATCAACGACTGCCTCTTCAGCAACGGGTTGTACTTCTTCAGAAATGTCTTCTGAAGGTTGCTTTTCTCCCCATTCTTTGCGTGCATCTAGCTCTCGAATGACAAATGCTTTTCCACGATATTCTTTTGGAACAATAGTTGCGATTTGCTCGTCTGTAAAAAGTTCAGCTTCGTCAATGTCTACAACGTCCCAGACAATCTCACCGTTAGAATTACGTACATAGTAGCCGTTTTCATCTTTTTGTCCAGCCAAGAAACTAGATACGCCAATGATTTCTGTAACGTTGACATAACGCATGCCGGTATCAACGTCCCAAACACCTGAAAATACAGCTTCAAACAGTGCTTTGTATTGTTCTTCTGAATCTAATGAGAGAAGCCATTGATCGTTTTCATGGCATTAGCGCTATATGCTCTTGATAGAACTTCAAGCTTCTTTTTGTAGGTATCAAATGATTTATTTTTTAAGAAGCGATCTTGCTCTAGTGTTAAAACAGGTTTTTCGATTTCTGACATGGTTGTAGACTCCTATTCATTATTATTGATATTAAAGTTTAAGGTAATCAGCATTAGTTTTGGCTGAGTGATTTTAAATAATTTACGAGCTAGTGAAATTTTGAAAATACCGATGATATTTCCTTTTGCATCTTGCCTAAAATTTTTTCCGACAACTTCTACATTTTCTTTGTGACCGTCCTTGACTGCTTCACGGACAGCTTCTAACATCGAGTCTTTTATCTCTTCAATACTTGAATACTCACTGTAAAAAGAGACAGAGTGATGTTTTTTAAAGACAGCACGGTAAATCATTTTTCTATAAAATTTTTTATAAATAATGGCAATCAAAAATGGTATGGCTAAGCAGATATCAACAACTGGATTTTTTAAATAATCAAATAGTTGATTGTCAAAGTAGCTAATGACTGCTAAGTAACCAAGCGCCGATAGGATTTTAAAGTAGTTGCTAGCGATTACGATGTCTTCGGAACTATTTGCCACTAAAAATCCAACCAATATGTAGATGAAAGAAGCAATTAAAGCTGCAATATGGATATAGTCTAGCGGTATATTGAGAATATTATATGTTAAGAGTAGGAGAGCTGTGCCGGCAACGAACACAATTCCTACAAAATAGATTAGTTCAGCTAACCACTTCAGCAAGACTAGAAAGACTAACGGTGTGTCTTTTTTCTTTTTTGACATTTTAATCCTTTCTATTCTTTGTTTATTTTTAAGGATAGCCAGACACTAACTGTCCTCATACAAGTACTCTTGTATTATTATATATATATTATCAAAATTTCACAAATAATACAATAAAATTCATATATTCTACGAGCGAAAATCCTTATTATTTCTATGTTTTCCTTCGTTTTGAGATGCAGTTGAAACAAGTGAGAGAAGAGATAGCTAACAGAGACAATAGGGACAAAAGAACTATTAACTTGCCGCCTCTGTTTATGTTAGTTATCATTACAGGGGGAGTTCGGAAAAACTTTGCTGTTTTTAGTCAGTTTAGAGTTTCCCAGGCACAATGGGAGCTGGTAGTTTCACCCCCGCAAGGGTGCTCAACAGTCCCTTAGACTATTGAGGTGGTGGATAAAGAAAACAAAGTTTTCGTCAAAAGTGCTCTTTCGTATTTGAAAAGCGAATGGTGTTGAGATTTGCTTTGCAAGCAACATTAGTGATTTTTTGTACAAAGCAAGGGCGTACTTTGTGATAACTCTATTTGGGGGTAAAATATTTTTAAAAAAGTATTGACTTCAACCTAAGGGGAGGGTTTATAATGAGATTTGTAAGGAGGAAATGATGTATCAAATCAAAGAAGCTGCGCAGCTTTCAGGTGTTTCTGTCAAAACACTGCATCACTATGATAAAATAGGTTTGCTTGTGCCGCAAAAGTCTGGAAACGGGTATCGCCTTTATAGTGAAGCAGATTTAGAGCGCCTGCAAATTATTTTATTTTACAAATATCTTGGATTTTCTTTAAAGAAAATAGCAGAGCTACTAGGTCAGAAAGAGCAGGAACTATTGCCTCACTTGAACAAGCAATTGCAGTTTTTGCAGCAGGAAAGGGAACATTTGGATACCTTGATTTTCACCTTGCAAAAGACAATTCAAGCTCAAAAAGGAGAAAGAAAAATGACGACACAAGAAAAATTTGTTGGATTTACCTACGAAGACCATGCAAATTATTATCATCAAGCGGTTGAAACATACGGTCAAGAAGTAATGGACGAGTCTCGTACACGACAAGTTGGCAAAGAAACTGAGATGACGGAAGCATTTAACAAAGTTTTTCGCAATCTAGCTAACAATATGCAAAAAGGTCTAGCTGTAGAAGCACAAGAGAATTTATCAGAAGCCGAGCAGTTATTTCAAGCAATGAATACCTATGCCTTTGATTGTTCTCTGGAAGTTTTCGCTTTTATTGGAAAAGGCTACGTGGCAAATCCTGAATTTAAGAAAAATATTGACCAATTTGGAGTTGGAACGGCCCAATATGCAGCAGATGTTATCCAAGCATACGTTCACAAGTAAAATAAAAAATAGGGCAAATGCTAGTGTTCTGCATGGTAGCATTTGCTCTATTTTTAGTATTCCATACTTCCAGCAACCCAGCCAGTACAGAGAGCGACTGTAATATTAAATCCACCGGTATGAGCATTGATATCCAGCACTTCGCCAGCAAAATAAAGCCCAGAAACTAGTTTGCTTTCTAAAGTCTTGGGATTGATTTCCTTAAGACTGACACCGCCCTTGGTCACAAAAGATTTGGCTAGAGACATTTTGCCGGTAATAGGAATCGGTAGAGCTTTGAGCTGTTGAATGAGCTCTTCTTTTTCTTTTCCAGTCAATTGTTTGCCTTTTTCAGGGAATGGCTGCGCGAAAAAGTCTGCAAGACGTTCAGGAAGTAATTGTTTGAGGCTATTTTTGAGCGATTTTTCTCGGTTATTTTCTAAAAATGCTGCCAAATCTTCCGCAGAAAACTGTGGTAAGACATCTAAATAAATGGTTTCACCACCTTTGAGGAAACTGGACATCCGTAGAGCAGCTGGACCAGATAAACCAAAATGAGTAAAGAGCAGGTCGTGGGTAATGATGTGTTTATTATAACGAAGGGTGACGTTGGCTAATGCAATCCCCTGTAAAGCCTTGTGTGGAAAATCTGTCAAAAGTGGGCTTTCTGCAGCTTCTAACTCTGTTATTGTATGGTTGAAATGGCGGGCAATCTCATAGCCAAAGCCAGTAGAGCCAGTCGAAGGATAGGATTTACCACCTGTGGTGACAATCAATCGGTCGCTGCTCCAAATGTGCTCACTTGACTTGATGATAAAGCAATCCGCGTTTTTCTTTACAGAAACCACTTCTGTCTGTGTCTTGATTGTAGCACCCAGCTCTTTTATTTTTTGTTCCAAGGCTTCAATAATTGTAGAAGATTTATCTGTTGTTGGGAAAACGCGCCCGTGGTCTTCCACTTTAAGTTTCACGCCATTTTCAGTGAAAAAATTCATAATGTCATGATTGTCAAACTGGGAAAAGACGCTGTAGAGGAAGCGACCGTTGCCTGGTATGCCAGCTAATAAATCCTCTAAAGTGTCATTATTCGTCACATTGCAGCGTCCGCCACCTGTTCCGGCAAGTTTCTTACCTAAGCGTTTATTTTTTTCTAAGAGGAGAGTTTTTTGTCCATGAAAGGAGCTGGAAATAGCAGCCATCATACCAGCAGGTCCTCCGCCTATCACGATTGTATCAAAATGGTTCATTGTACTTCTTTCTTTAAATGAATAGGTCAAATTTATTGTATCATAAATGTGATGAAATTCCTTGAAATCCAGAGCGAATTTGACAGTTAAGCCTTGATATGATAAGATTTAGGTATATATCTAGAAAAAGCTTCAGAGGAAATTATGGCAATTGAAAAGACAGTCAGCGAGCTAGCCGAGATTTTAGGGATTAGCCGTCAGGCGATGAACAATCGGGTCAAAACTCTTGCGCCCGAAGATACCGACAAGAATGAAAAAGGGGTCACCGTTGTGACACGCAGCGGTTTGATAAAGCTGGAAGAAATCTACAAAAAGACGATTTTTGAAGATGAACCGGTCAGCGAAGATGTCAAGCAACGTGAGCTCATGGAAATTTTGGTAGATGAGAAAAATGCAGAAATTGTGCGTTTATATGACCAGTTAAAAGCAAAAGATGTGCAATTAGCTAAAAAAGATGAGCAGTTGCGCGTGAAAGATGTTCAAATTGCTGAAAAAGATAAGCAATTAGACCAACAGCAGCAATTGACTGCTAAGGCCATGAATGAGCGTGAAACTTTGCTATTAGAATTGGACGAAGCTAAAGAAAAAGTTCAAGCACAAGAGCAGAAAGGCTTCTTTGCAAGATTGTTTGGACGATAGAGAGAATCTCGGTTGAAGAAACTGAGATTTTTTTATAGAATGAAAGGTATGATGAAAGAAAAAGTCGCAAAAGATATCAATATTCTTGCTTCTTTTTGTGGGAAGCGCGATTTGCCAGAATTAACACAGAAAGCTTTAGGAGATAAATATAGCCTAAAACAGGCTGATGTCATGGTGCTGTTTGGTGGGAGTATTCTAGCGGATGGAGATTCCGACAGAGGTCAGAATAGCTTTTGAAGCATTAAAACAAGATTATGCTGACTTAATCCGTCTAGCAAATCCTCTCTATGCTTCAGTTGATGAAAAATAAGTTAAAGGAGAATGATGAAACAACAGCGTTTAGGTTTTCAAAAACTCTATCAAAATCTTGATAAAATTCTATTTTTGTTTTTTATTATTTTTATGCTGACAGAATATGCTTGGTTGCCTTTTAATTCGTGGGCGGCAGGTACTTTGCTTCGTCAGACGGGCTATCAATTTCTATCGTATAACAATGTAGTTGGAGTGTTATCTAGTCATCCTCTAGTTACTCTGGCTTTTATCCTCTTGTTTTTAGCCAATCTGTTGGTCGCTTATGTTCAAATCACACTTCTTTTTTTAGGAGCGCACAATCTATTGACTCAAGAAAAGCGAACCCTCTTGAAATTTACCAAGAAAACCATAGCAGATAGTTTGCTCACCTTAAAGCAAGCACGTCCTAATAAAATATTGTTTGTCTTGCTCTACATCGCTCTGCTCTTTCCTTTTCTCCGAAAAATCCTCAAAATTTACTATCTAAATAAGATTTTAGTTCCAAATTTTATCTTAACTTATTTGAAAGAGACGTATTTTTGGGGTGCTGTCGTCCTGACCCTGCTTGTATGGCTGATGTTATTGATTGCGGTCAAGCTGATGTTTGCCTTGCCAAAAATCTTTTTTGAAAATTCTTCCGTAAGAGAAGCGGTGCAGTTCAGCTTAGAAAAAACTAAGAAACGAACTTTCTTTTATTCTTGGCAGTTGTTTTGGATTGTGACCAAGACTTTTCTCTTCTTTTTTGGAATGGCTCTGCCTCTCTTTCTTTTACAGCATGTTGCAGACGGTCATTCCAATCAAGTGGCAACGATTGCTGGTGTGATGAATTATGTGTTGCTGAAAAATGCTCACTATCTGATGTTGAGCTACTTCTTGATTAAATTTGTTTCTTTTCTAACTGAGCAAGGCTTGGCGGATTGTCCGCGGCGGAAGTTTGATCGCGTTTTGCGCTGGCTTGTGATTTCCATTGCTTCTATATTCTTTGCTGTAGAAGGTTATATGTATCTCATTTTTCCATTGGAAACTGTTCCTGTTACGATTTCTCACCGAGGAGTGTCGCAGGAAAATGGTGTACAAAATACGATTCAGTCATTGGAAAAGACGGCTTTGCTGAAACCAGATTACATAGAAATGGATGTACAAGAGACAAAAGATGGTCAATTTGTCATGATGCACGATGCTAATCTTTTCAATTTGGCGGGTGTCAATGCAAGTCCGCAGGATTTGACCTTGGCAGAACTAACTGCTTTAGAGGTTTCAGAAAATGGCTATCGGACAAAAATTTCCAGTTTTGATGCGTATCTCAACCGTGCCAACGAATTGGGGCAGCGGTTGCTCATTGAAATCAAAACCAGCAAAAAAGATTCTTCGGATATGATGGAGCGCTTTTTGAAAAAATATGGCCCAACGATTAAAAAGTACGGTCATCAAATGCACTCATTGGACTATCGCGTGATTGAAAAAGTTGTGAAATACGATGCTAGCATTAAAAGCTTTTTTATCCTGCCTTATAATACAATCTTCCCACGAACCAAAGCTAGTGGTTATACTATGGAATACTCCACACTAGATGAAAACTTTGTTTCTAAGTTGTGGCAAGCAGATAAATTGCTCTATGATTGGACGGTCAACGATGTAAACAGCATTGCAAAATCTTTCCGCTTGAATGTTGACGGTATCATAACGGATGATGTTCAACTGGTGCAAAGTTCCATTAAAGAGCTGAAAGACAATCCAAAATATACAGACTTACTCCTTAATAAAGCCTTTGATTTCTTTAATTTTACATAAAATAGCCCCCTCTTAGCAATGAACTAGGAGGGGGTGAGTTTTTTGAGATTTGTTTTAAAACGGCATTTTGCCTGCAAAGGCACCTAATTTTTTCTTAGTTGCGGCATCAATTTCTACGAGGGCAGCGTTGATAGCTTGGGTTGTCATGTCAGATAAAGTTTCTAAGTCTTCTGGGTCGACAACAGCTTCTTGGAAGTCGATTTTGACGACTTTTTTATCACCTGTAAGAGTTGCGACCACGAGGTCTTGGGCAGATTTGCCAACAAATTCTGTCGCAGCAAGTTCGGCTTGCCCTTTTTCCATTTGTTTTTGCAATTTTTGTGCTTGTTTCATCATGGATTGCATGTTCATCATTGTTTTAGTTCTCCTTAATTTTCAAACATTAACATCTTATTTTACCATATCTGGCACATCTAAGCTAGAGTTTGCTAGGTCAATGGTCAAATGATAGTCGGTATTATCGCGGACGGTGTGTTCAAAGTCGGTTGTGTAGAGGACAAGGCGGAGTGTATTGCCTGATTGCATTTTGTAAATGGTTGGCTGTAATCCAAAAGAAAATTCTAACCATTGGTCTGGTGTGACTTCTTCAACTGTTAGCAAATCGGTGCGGTTCTGTAGGTTGAGAAATCCTTTGGTGATGACGCGGTGAGGTGTCTCTTTGAAAGGCAATTCCATTAAATGATCTAGCATATAAAAGCGACCATTGTCCATGACTTTTGGTGCAAGGACGCCAGGAATTGGGGTGAGGCGTTTAGCTTGCCCAAGATCTAATAGTTGTGCGGAAATCAGACCTTTATCGGTGCTGGATTTTAGGCGCAGATTGAGCTTAACGGGACCATTGAGGAACAACTCTTTCTCTAAAGTAAAATCAACGGTCACTTGATTGACTTTTCCGTCAAAAAGTTCATTTTTGAAGGTTTGATAAGTCTTGCTAAAACGCTTGTAGTCCGTCTCGGAGTAAGCATTTTGAATATCTTGAGTAGTACTACCTAGATTGAAATGAGTGTAGTGCTCTTGATTGCCGAAATTCTTTAGTGACAACCAGCTTTGTGCTTGACTATTGTCTTGCCAGATTACAGTTGGCAATTCAAAGTGGGAATTGTAGCCCAGCAGTTTCTTGCTGAGAAGTGCATTCATAGATTCACGAAAGTCAATGGATTGCCAATTGTTCATGTAAACGTGAGCGCCATTGTGGAAAAACAAATGCTTTTTGATGTTTTGTGGCAGGGCGTGGAACATGTTGTAAACATTGAGCGGCTTGACATTCCAGTCTTGGGAGCCATGAGTGAAGACGACTTCGGCTTTGACTTTGTGTGCGTGAATCAGATAGTTGCGGTCATGCCAAAATTGATTATAATCACCCGTTTCGCGCTCCAAGTTTGCTTTTAATGTTTTGAGGCTCTTTTGATACTCGGCATTGTGACGAAGACGTTCGCCCGCTAGAAGATTGCGTGAGTAAGTTAATTCTGTCAAAGAGTCAAAATCTTCACCGGGATAGCCGCCGGGGCTTGTCACTAAGCCATTTTCACGATAGTAATTGTACCAAGAAGAAATTCCAGCTTCGGCAATAATAACCTCCAGCCCTTCTACGCCAGTCGTAGCTAGCCCATTTGACAGAGTTCCGAGGTAAGAAATTCCTGTCGTAGCAACCTTTCCATTGGACCAAGTGGCTTTGATTTCTCGCTGTCTGGTATGGTCTGTGAAAGCACGGCAACGACCATTGAGCCAATCAATAACGTTTTTATAGGCTTCAATTTGATAATAATCTCCGCTCGTCATAAGCCCCTCAGAGTCCTTGGTTCCCACACCTGATACATATAAATTAGCAAAACCACGAGGAAGAAGGTAGTCATTGAGTGTATAAGTTCCGATATGACCGAGTGTTTCTTCTGCTTGCTCCACCAATACTGCTTGACCTTGTGGTTCAACCAAGCAAACTTCAGAGTCATGGACGGTGATTTTTCCGGCCTCTTTTTTAACCAAATTCACATTCATGTTATAAAGTGCTTTGTCGCTGGCTTTGTCGTTGGTTCCTTGGTGATAAGGGCTAGCAGTCATGACAGCAGGAATTTGTCCATCAAAATGAGGACGAATGATGCTGACTTTAATCAAATCAGGCAGCCCATCTTCGTCGGTATCCACGCGCGATTCCACATAGACCACTTCGCGGATAGCATTATGGCTAGTAAAGGTCGCAAGACTTTTACCATTGAAATAGTGGTAGGTATTGTCTTCAGGGATCAAGCCTTCGCTTACCAACTTATCAATCAAGAGATTGCCGTTTTTGGTGCGCGTATTGAGCAATTGATAGAGATTTTCGAGCAAATTTCCATAGGTAATGGGAAAATTTACGTCCTTGCGGAATGTTTCTACATCGTCAAAGTCAACAAAGGGCACAAATCCCAGCAATTGAAAAATAATGGTATAAAAAATCTCTGCTGTCAATTCCTGATTGGACGTAAAAAAGCTGAGTAAGTCTGTTTTTGAATTGGCAACCAAAGACTTTAAAGCATAGTCTGTATTTTTATAATTAAAAAAAGTTCTACGTACAAAAGTCTCTAAATTTTCTTTATCAGAATACTCTGGGTGGAAAGAAAATCCAATGCTTTCCATTTCAGCCAGCATTTTTTTGTTTGTTTCTGGTGTATAACTATACTGATTATAGCGCATATTTTTACTCCTTTTTACACTTTGTCAAAAAATAACCTTTACATTATCCATTGTAACTGATAAAATAGGATTTGTCTAAAATTTTTTTAATTAAAGAGGAGAATAAAAATGGATGTCACATGGACTGTGAAATATATCACAGAATTTCTTGGAACGGCAATTCTCATTATTTTGGGGAACGGGGCTGTTGCCAACGTTGAATTAAAGGGAACAAAGGGTCATCAAAGTGGCTGGTTGGTGATTGCAGTTGGTTATGGTATGGGGGTTATGATTCCTGCTCTTATGTTTGGAAATGTATCAGGGAATCATATCAATCCTGCATTCACACTAGGACTTGCGATTAGCGGATACTTCCCTTGGGCACAAGTTGCGCCTTACATTATTGCACAATTATTGGGAGCGATATTTGGACAAGCGTTAGTAGTAGCAAGTCACCGCCCTTACTATTTGCAAACAACAAATTCTAATGCGATTTTGGGATCATTCTCAACTATTGTAAATACGGATGACGGAAGCAAGAAATCACATGCTGCTTCTATGATAAATGGCTTTGTCAATGAATTTATTGGTTCATTTATCTTGTTCTTTGCAGCAATGGCTATGACCAAAAACTATTTTGGTGCAGAAGTTGTTAAATATGCTGCTACTCGTGGAGTGGATGCTACTCAAATCCAAGGAAAAGTTGCAATTGGTTCTCACATCAATGCCGGACTTGCTGTTGCCCACTTAGCACTTGGTTTCCTTGTCATGGCATTGGTAACGTCACTTGGTGGTCCTACGGGTCCAGGTCTAAACCCTGCACGTGACTTAGGCCCACGTATTCTTCATTTCCTTCTTCCAAAATCAGTTCTTGGTGAGCACAAAGGAGATTCAAAATGGTGGTATGCTTGGGTACCAGTTGTATCTCCAATCCTTGCCGGTATTGCTGCAGTAGCACTTTACAAGATGATTTATGGATAAGTTGTCAAAAAAGAAACGGTTCATTACGAGCCGTTTTTTGATAACGAAGAGATAAGATTGAGCGAAAAAATAGATAAGTGACTAGACGTTTGCCAATATAAAATGCTATACTAAAGAGTAAGGATAATAACAGTAACGGGAGTGAGACAGCAAAACTGATTTTTTGCAAAGTAGCAATTTTTGTCTCATTCCTGCCTTTTATTTGGGAGAGATGAAATGGAATTAGATAAACTAAGTGGGAGACGGACTCTATTGTTCGGTATTTTAGCGATTCTTTTTGGCGTTATTATTATTGCAAATGGTGTTGATTTTACAAAATTTGCCCTAGATTTATTGGTCATTTACTTTTTATTTGTCGGAGTTATCAATCTTTTTTTCCGTTTCTTAGTGAAGAAAAATCGTATCAGTTTTGGTTCTGCCCTCCTCCATGTTTTGGTAGGGCTGGTTGTTAGCTTTCTTAACCGTGCCAGCAATCTGCCAGTCAATATTGTCATTATTATATTGGGCTGCTATCAGTTGTGTACGGCTGCAGTCTATGGCATTACTTATCTTCTTTACCGTCAAAATAAGCTAAAAGGCGGTTTCCGTTATCTTTTTGATACCTTGCTTTATGGCGGGATTGGGCTGACAACTGTCTTTTCTCCTAGCACGGATGGTAGGATGCAATTTTTGATTGTTGGTATTTATCTGATATTACTAGGCTTTTCTAACGTTCGAGACGGTCTTATGTTCAACACCGATGTGGAGAAAAAACAACTTCGACGCCGTATTCGGATCAACCTGCCTATCATTATCGCTGCCTTTTTCCCAGCAGAGCAACTGAATCGTTTTAATCGTTTTTTGCAGGGTGAAAAACGAGAACACCAAAAGGTTTACAGCCGTATTCGAGATGAACAAAAGCTAGTTGACTTAGAAGTGCTGATTCATACATCAGATCAAAATCTTTTTGGGATGATTGGTCACGTTGATATTTGCTATAAAGGAAAAGTTGTTTCCTATGGTAGTTATGATGTTTTTTCAGAGCGTTTATTCGGCACGATCGGAGACGGTGTCTTGTTTAAAGTAGATAAGGACGCTTATATTGATTTGTGCAAAGAAGAAAGCAAAAAAACCTTGTTTGGTTATGGGATATCTTTGACAGATGAGCAAAAACTGGCTGTGGAGAAACGGTTGGCTGAGATTGATGAGTTGTTGGAAGTGTGGAATCCACCGGCGGATTTGAAAGATGGTAAGCGCACGTATGCTTATAAATTGAAGCATGAGTTGAATGCTCGTTTATATAAGTTTAAAACAAGTCGTTTTAAGACTTATTTTATCCTGTCTACCAATTGCTGTCTGCTAGCCGATAGCATTATCGGACAGGCTGGAACAGCCATTTTAGATATGCGTGGGATTATTGCGCCGGGAACTTATCAGTCTTACCTTCAATATGAATTTGAGTCGGCAAATGAGCTGGTAGTGGCACAAAATATTTATCAGTAACAGCACAATTTTTTCTATTTTTACATAAATATTTGTAAAATACACAAAAATTATTTAAAATAGAAAGGCTTGGAGGAATTTATGTGTTCAACAAATAAAATTGTAAATACGATACCAGTATTAAAAATCAATAATCGAAAAAACAATCTCGCATTTTATTGTCAAACTTTAGGAATGAAAAATTTGCTAGAGGAAGGAGCTTTTGTCAGCCTTGGAGATCAGACAAAAGTTGAAAAATTGCAGCTAGAGGAATCGCCCAGTATGCGCACTCGCAAAGTTGTTGGGACTAAGAAATTAGCGAAAATTGTTATTAAAGTAGCCGATTCACGAGAAATTGAAGCACTTTTAGCGCGTGGCAGCAAAGTTGATTATCTTTACCAAGGTGATAATGGCTATGCTTTTGAAGCAACTTCGCCGGAAGGAGATACGTTTTTACTGCATAGCGAGGAAGATTGGACAACCTTGCAGAGAGTGATGATTGCACCAGCATTTACGCCGCTAGAGGATTTTGTTGGGCTCAGTCAATTTACTATAGAGCAGATTCATATCAATGCTCCAGATAAGGAAAAAGCAGTCACTTTTTATCAGGAATGGCTAGGAAGTCAGTCTATTCTAACATTCTCACCAGCAAGCGGACCAGATTTGCTGACGGAGAGTACTCAAACTTGGGATTTGGCAATGATTAAATTTACAGTTGAGCAATTTAATGTGGAAGCGTTGCGTGATTTATTTCAAGGAAGAGAAAATTTTATACCTAAATCGGGCAAATTTTTCCTGACCAAAGATGAGAGCCAAATTGAAGTTTGGATTGAAGCGGTATGAGTTCAAGCAAGATACTCTCAAAAGTCGAAGAACAGATAGCACAACAAATCTATCCTGGAGCTAGCTTAGCTTTGTATACTCGTGGAGAGTGGCAAGAATATTATCTTGGTGAGAGTAATCCTGAGCGCAGTGAGAAAAGCCGAGCAGGACTGGTCTATGACTTAGCAAGTGTCAGTAAGGTTGTGGGTGTCGGAACGATTTTGGCTGTTCTATTCCATGAGAAAAAACTCGATTTAGATGCGCCTCTGACACAATATTATCCCGCTTTTCATGACAATTCTGTCACGGTAGGTCAGCTGGCTACTCACACATCAGGGCTAGATCCCTTTATCCCCAATCGAGATGCACTCAATGCGGCTGAATTGAAAGAGGCGCTAAATCATTTGAAAGTTCTTGATAGCAAGCGTTTTCGTTATACTGATGTGAATTTTTTATTGCTGGGTTTTATGGTAGAAGAAATTTTTCATTCTGCTTTGAGTGACATTTTTGAACAGAAAATTTTTCAGCCTTGGGGTATGAAAGAAACAGCGTTTGGTCCTGTCGCACAAGCGGTGCCAACGGTTCGCGGTGTGAAAGCAGGGATTGTACATGACCCCAAAGCGCGTGTGTTGGGCAGACACGCTGGTAGTGCAGGCTTGTTTTCGACAGTTCGGGATTTGAAGCTCTTTTTGGAGCATTATTTACAGGATGACTTTGCAGCAACTTTGACAAAAAATTTCTCAAAGGAGATTGGGAAAACACGCAGTCTTGCTTGGGATTTAGACAAAGAGTGGTTGCAACACACAGGCTACACAGGAACATTTATTATGTTTAATCGTTTGCAGCAGAAAGCGGTCATCTTCCTTTCCAACCGAACGTATGAGAAAGACGAACGTGCACAATGGATTTTAGACCGCAATAAGCTTATGGATTTGATTAAACAAAATCTGTAAAATGAAGACAGTTAGGATAAGAGCTGGATTTCCTGCTCTTTTTCGCTGTTTTAAAAGTTGAAATAAATTAGTTTGGAATATAAAAGGAATTGACTACTAACAATCGCTTTTTTCTATGAATTATATTAAAATAATAGATGAAGTATTGTGATGTAGAGAGAGAATATGACAAAAAAAGTAGGTGTCGGTCGGGCACATAGTAAGATTATTTTGATAGGGGAGCATGCCGTTGTCTATGGCTACCCTGCTTTGGCTCTACCTTTAACTAATATTGAAGTGACTTGTCGCATTTTGCCGTCAGATCATGCGTGGATTTTGTATGAAGAAGATACTCTTTCTATGGCGGTTTTTGCTTCTTTGGAATTTCTAGGGGTGCAAGAGGCTTATATTCGCTGTGAGATTGAGTCAATGGTGCCTGAAAAGCGCGGAATGGGTTCTTCTGCGGCAGTGAGTATTGCTGCGATTCGAGCTGTTTTTGATTATTATGAACAGGAGTTGGATAGGGAAACTCTGGAAATTTTAGCCAATCGAGCGGAGATGATTGCCCACATGAATCCGAGTGGTTTAGATGCTAAGACATGCTTAAGCGATCGTGCTATTAAATTCATCAAAAATGTTGGTTTTTCAGAGTTTGAGACGAATCTTGGAGCCTATCTTGTGATTGCAGACACAGGGATTTATGGGCATACACGGGAAGCTATCCAAGAAGTTGAGCAACTCGGAATGACCGCTTTGCCACATCTTCATCAGCTTGGAAAATTAACCAATGAAGTTGAAGAAGCTTTAAAAGTAAAAGATTTAGAGAGAATCGGGATTGCCATGTCAAAAGCTCACCTCAGCTTAAAAAATCTAGGCGTGAGTTGCCCTGAAGCCGATTGGCTTGTTGCCACAGCGCAAGAAAATGGAGCACTTGGTGCGAAAATGAGTGGTGGTGGTCTAGGTGGCTGCATTATCGCTCTAGTGGCGAGCAAAGAAAAGGCTGTCAGTTTGGCTGATTTATTGAGAGAGAAAGGAGCGGTAAACACATGGATCGAAAGTCTGTAAAGGTGCGGTCTTATGCCAATATTGCCATTATCAAATATTGGGGTAAGAAAGATACTGTCAAGATAATTCCTGCAACGAGCAGTATTTCTTTGACCTTGGAAAATATGTACACAGAAACAACTCTGTCTAGCTTACCAGTGAGTGCCCAGTCAGATGAATTTTACATCAATGGTGTTCTGCAAGATCAAGCTGAACATAAAAAAATGAGCAATATTATAGATCGTTTTCGTCCTCAAGGAGCTGGTTTTGTACGAATTGATACAAAAAATAATATGCCGACAGCAGCGGGGCTTTCATCTAGTTCAAGCGGTTTGTCTGCGCTTGTTAAGGCTTGTAATGACTTTTTTGAATTGCACTTGTCCACAAAAGAGCAAGCACAAAAAGCAAAATTAGCTTCTGGGTCTTCCTCACGGAGTTTTTATGGACCGATTGCAGCTTGGGACAAGGATAGCGGAGAGATTTATCCAGTAAAGACAGATTTGAAATTAGCGATGATAATGCTGGTTTTGTATGATCAGAAAAAGCCGATTTCAAGTCGTGAGGGAATGAAACGCTGTGCAGAAACCTCCACGACATTTAGTGATTGGGTGAGACAGTCCGAAGAAGATTATAAAGCCATGTTGACTTATTTGTCTAACAATGATTTTGCTAAGGTGGGAGAATTAACAGAAAAAAATGCGCTTGCCATGCATGCTACCACTCAGACAGCAACGCCAGTGTTTTCTTACCTGACCGAAAAAAGCTATGAAGCAATGGACTTCATCAAACAATTACGCAGTCAAGGAGAGCGTTGTTATTTCACTATGGATGCAGGACCAAATGTAAAAGTGCTGTGTTTGGAAGAAGATTTGGAGCATTTGGTGCCGATATTTGCAGAAAAATACCGCCTCATTGTCTCTAAAACGAAGGAATTGCCAGATGACTAAAACAGTAAGAACATGCGGGAAATTGTATTTGGCAGGGGAATACTCTGTATTGACAGCGGGGCAAGGCGCGATTCTGAAAAATATTCCGATTTATATGACGGGAAAAATTCATTTTTCTGAACGTTATCAATTGTTTTCAGATATGTTTGACCATACTGTGGATTTGACACCTGATGATGAGTACAGTCTCATTCAGGATACGGTTGCTGTTATGAATGAGTTTTTACAAAGTCGATCCATTTCACTACGTCCCTTTTTCTTAACCATTACTGGAAAAATGGAGCAAGATGGAAAAAAATTTGGTCTTGGCTCTAGTGGGAGTGTCGTAGTTTTAACCATACGAGCAATAACAGCCTTGTATGGTCTGGCGTTATCTGCTGAGGAAACCTTTAAGCTGGCAGCCTATGTCCTTCTTAAACGTGGGGACAATGGCTCAATGGGAGATGTGGCTTGTATCGCTTATGAAGATTTGATTTATTACCAATCTTTTGACCGCAAAAGAATAGCGGAGCAGATCAATGAGTCGCCCTTAGAAAGTATATTAGCTCAGGATTGGGGAACTGTCATTCGGAGAATCCAACCACATCATCCATTTGATTTTTTTGTAGGCTGGACAAAAGAACCAGCTATTTCTAGAGATCTTATCAATCAGGTCAAATCAGCAATTTCATCCAGTTTTCTAACACAAACACAAGAAGAAGTTCTTCGACTGGAGAAGGCGCTGCTTGCTGGTGAGAAAGAAATTATGAAAGAAAGCCTAGAAAAGGTTAGCCACCTATTGGCGGAACTTAGCCCCGCTATTTACAATGAAAAACTGAGAGCTTTAAAAAGAGCCAGTCAAGGATTGGACTGTGTGGCAAAGAGTAGCGGTGCTGGCGGTGGTGACTGCGGCATAGCATTGTCATTTAGCGAGACAGATAGTCAAATCTTAGTGGAACGTTGGCAAAGGGCAGAGGTTGTCCTTTTATATAAGGAGAGGTGGGAATAAATGAGTGAAAATCGTAAAGACGAGCACATAAAGTATGCTTTGGAGCAAACCTCTGGCTACAACAGTTTTGATGACATGGAGCTTATTCATTGCTCGCTTCCTAAGTATGATTTGGACGAGATGGATTTGACGACGCAGTTTGCAGGCAAAGATTGGGAATTTCCGTTTTACATCAATGCTATGACAGGTGGAAGTGAGAAAGGGAAAGACATCAATCAGCGCTTGGCACAAGTTGCAGAATCCTGCGGTATTCTCTTTGTCACAGGCTCTTACAGTGCTGCCGTGAATAATCCAGCAGATGATTCTTATGCTGTCAGCAAAGACAAGCCCAACCTGCTCCTTGCCACTAATATTGGAGTGGATAAGCCGTATTCCCTAGGTCAGCAGGCAATCACAGACCTTCACCCTCTTTTTTTGCAAGTGCATGTCAATCTCATGCAAGAATTGCTCATGCCAGAAGGAGAACGCTCTTTTAAAACTTGGCGAGCACATTTAAAAGACTATGCTGAGCAAAGCACAGTCCCGGTAGTGTTGAAAGAGGTTGGCTTTGGTATGGATTTGGCAACGATCGAAACTGCTTATGACCTCGGTATTCGAACGGTTGATCTTTCTGGTCGTGGCGGAACGAGCTTCGCCTATATTGAAAACAGGCGCGGTGGCAATCGAGACTATCTCAATGATTGGGGGCAATCGACACTCCAAGCCTTACTAAATGCTCAGCCGATGATGGATAAAATGGATATTTTGGTGAGTGGTGGCGTACGGCAGCCGCTTGATATGGTGAAGGCTTTTGTGTTAGGAGCTAAGGCTGTAGGACTTTCACGCACCATGTTAGAATTGATTGAGACATATTCGGTGGATGAAGTCATCACGATTGTAAACGGTTGGAAAGAAGATTTGCGTTTGATTATGTGTGCACTTGGTTGCCAAAATTTGCCGGAATTAAGACGAGTGCCTTATCTTTTGTATGGACGTTTGCGAGAAGCACAAGATCAACTAAATAAAGAAATCCGATGAGTTTTTTCACTTATCGGATTCTTTTTTTTCTATGATTTTTGACGAATGTTTTCTAAAATTTCTTGTGCTCTTTTGAGACTAAAATGTTTCTCAGAAATGAGTTGAGAAACCAGAAGAGCGATTTCTGTATCCTTAGCTCCTGCTAAAAGAGCGAGAGATTTGGCTTGTAGCTTCATGTGACCGTGCTGGATACCGGTGCTGACCAGGGCTTTTAGAGCCGCAAAATTTTGCGCTAAGCCGATAGACGCAATAATACTGGCTAACTCTTTGGCGGTTGGTTGTTTTAGCAAGTCAAAGCTAACTTTCACCGTAGGGTTGAGCCCAATAGAGCCCCCTTTTGTAGCAATGGGAAGAGGAAGCGTAATCTCTCCGCAGAGCGTTTGAGTAACTTCCTTGATTGACCAAGTAGTCAATCCTTGATAGGAACCATTTCTACTAGCATAGGCATGCGCGCCTGCTTCAATCGCCCGCCAGTCATTTCCTGTCGCTAATACGACAGCATCAATTCCGTTGAAAATACCTTTATTGTGGGTGCTGGCACGATAAGGGTCTTGCTTGGCAAATTGGCTTGCCAGCACGATTTTTTTGGCAATGTCAATGGCTTCTGATTTATTTCGACTGAGAAAACGAAGATCAATTTCACAAGTGGCAGTTACCAAGGCTTCTGTCGCATAATTTGATAGAATTGCCATCAGGCTTTCACCGCCAGTCAACTCTTCTAATGGTGTTTTCAACGCTTCTAGCATGGTATTGAGGATATTTGCGCCCATAGCTTCTTGGGTGTCAACTGTTAGATAAACGACTAAAAATTCAGCTTCGCCATTTAGCCATTCTACACGTAAATCACGCGCACCACCTCCGCGGTTGACAATCGACGGGTGTGCTTGATTGGCCAGCTCTAGCAATTCTTGCTTGTGATTTTGGATATTTTTTATAGCCGCTTCAATATTTGCTACTTGATAGAGAGAAACCTGTCCAATCATTTGACGATTGTGAATAGTCGTTTTGAAGCCTCCAGAGCGCTTAATAATTTTTGCTGCAAAGCTAGCAGCCGCAACGACAGAGGGCTCTTCTGTTACGAAAGGTACCTGATAAACTTGCTCGTCTACCACAACATCAGGAACGAAAGAGTAGGGCAGAGCAAATGTCGCCAGAACATTTTCGCTCATTTGGTCGGCTGTTGAGAGAGGGAGCATGTGATTATGCTCAAGGTTTGTTTGATTATCCTCGTTTAGTAAGTGATAGTCTTTTAAAATTTGCAAACGTTCTTGAAGCGATTTTTTTGAAAAGCCCGTCCAACTTATCTTCATATTATTTTTCCACCTTGATGTATGTACGTTGGTGTTCTACGATTTCTGCTAAGGCAAAGTCTTGATTTTCATAGCCTGTAAAGCTAGCAGAGCCATTTTCATCTAGTTCTGCTTCTTCAAAAAATACCTTCTCATAATCTGGAATGCTCAGAGGTGTACGGCTGTCAAGTTTTTCCATACGATTGGCTTTAAGCTGCTGCTCAAAGCCTGCTACGAGCTGCCCACTAAAGATTTCTGATACAGCTCCGCTTCCGTAGCTAAAGAGCGCAATGCGGTCACCTGCTTTGAGTGTCGTACTATTTTCAAGCAGGGAAAGGAGACCTAAAAAGAGGGAGCCAGTATAAATGTTACCTACTTTTTGACTGTAAAGAATGGATTGCTCAAAATTTTCTTGCAGTTGTGCTTGTTGTTCGCTTGGCAATGTCTTATCCATGATTTTCCGCATACCTTTTAAAGCTAGCTTTGGATAAGGTAAGTGAAAACAAACTGCTGCAAAATCTTTCAAAGAGACTTGATTGCGCTTTTGGTACTCTGCCCAAGTTGTTTTTAGACTATCTAAATACTGTTGCGTAGAATACATGCCATTGACAAACGGCGTTGTCGAATAGTTTGGTCGCCAAAAGTCCATAATATCTCGTGTTTGAGCGACATTGTCCTCATTGAAGGCTAGAATTCGTGGATGACTAGTGATGAGCATAGCTATCGAACCAGCGCCTTGTGTCGGCTCGCCCGGTGTTCCAATCCCGTATTTGGCAATGTCACTAGCGATGACCAAGACCTTTGAGTCTGGATGTTTTTCAACGTGTAGTTTTGCATAATCCAGTGCGGCAGTAGCACTATAGCATGCTTCTTTCATTTCAAAACTACGCGCAAATGGCTGAATTCCAAGCAAACCATGAATAAAAACAGCAGAAGCCTTGCTTTGGTCAATTCCAGATTCACTGGCCACAATTACCATGTCAATAGCCTGTTTATCTTCTTCGGCCAAAATAGATGCTGCTGCACTCGCTCCCATGGTTACAATATCCTCTGTGACAGGGGCGATACTGATTTCTTTTAATAAAAGCCCCTTACTTAGTTTTTCTGGGTCAATGTTGCGTGCGGCTGCTAAATTTTCTAATTTTAATACATAGTTGGTTGTTGCAAAACCAATCTTATCAATTCCAATTGTCATCATTACCTCTATATATTTCGGTTTCATGTAAATATTATTCTATTCCATTTTATCATAATTCAAGTGGAAACTGAGAAAAAGACCATCTTAAGATAAGAAGGGCTTTAGACAGTTTGGTTGTTTTTATTGAATTACGAAGAACGGTGTTTTTGCAGATAATGGTAGAGTCTGAGCACCACCGTACCACTTGCCATTCCAATTGAAATGACCAAGGCTAAAATCACTACCAAGGTAGCATTAACCATAGCATGACTATAATTTCCGGTAACAAAAAAGGCAGTTGTACGATAAGAAAGATAGCCCGGAACTAAGGGAGCTAAAATGGCTAAGATAAAGACGACAGCAGGGGTCTTATAGAGAATGCTCAAAACTTGACTAATGCAAGATCCGATAATAGCTGCAATAAACGTAGCAATAATCACATTTGTTGGGCCTTTTAATACATAATACAAAAGCCAGATGAACATTCCAAGGATTCCTCCTGGGATTAACATACTTTTTTGAACATTTAAAACGATTAAGAACATTACAATTGCAAGAAAACTTGCAGCAGCTTGTAGTAAGACAGTCAATGGATTCACCTTTTATTTCATTAGGACAAGAGCTACGGAAGTACCAGCTCCGAGTGCCAAAGTGATCAACAGCGTTTCAAAGATTTTGCTCATTCCGGAGTTGAGATGATTGGTCATCAAATCACGCACGGCATTGGTCAGAGCAATACCGGGAACAAAAGGCATGACAGCACCAGCGATGATTAAGTCAGCACTGGAAGGAAAGCCAGAATAGCGCGCCCAGATCTGTGCCAGCAGACCAAAAATAAAAGCTCCTGCAAAAGCTGTGACAAAAGGAATGCGCACGTATTTATTGACCGAAAGAGAAAAGGCAAAGCCAAAGAAGGTTGCAAGAGCAGCGCCGAGCGCATCATAGAGATTGCCACCAAACATGATAGAGAAAAAAGGGGCACTAATAGTAGCAGCAAGTGTCAGTTGCCTGTTTGTGTAAGGTGTTTTCTTCTTTTTTAGCTGAGTTAATTTCTCAAAAGCATCTTCAAGACTGATGTCCCCACTAACCAGTTCACGCGATACTTGATTGACATCGCATACCTTTTCAATATTGTAATTTGAATGAGTGATACGTTTCATCCGCGAAATGTTGGTGTTTTCAATTGAAAAGAAAATAGCAACTGGCATTGCGAGAGCATTACAATCTATAATCCCTTGAGAATGGGCAATCCGAATCATCGTATCTTCTACCCGATAAATCTCAGAGCCACTCTGAAGCAAAAGTGTGCCTGCTAACATCAAGACATCAACAGCTAGATTGAATTGTTCTTCCCTTTCTAAATTTCGTTTCTCCACCATTTCTATATCCTTTTCTTTTAACTAACAATAAGTCTATTATAGCATAAAAAAGAAGAAAACCAGCTGGAATTTCCAACTGGTTTTTGAGAATAGAATTGAATTAGCTAAGGGCATCATCCATTGAGAGAACTTCGTGGAAGACACGTTGAGTCAATTCAGTTTTTTGTTCTTTTGTAAGGTATTTAGTGTTGACACAGTAACCTGAGATACGAACGATAACATCTTCACCATTCATAATCTTATCATAGACATCCTTCAAGTCCATAACGTTCAAGTTGACGTGTTGTCCTCCATTTTCAAAGTAACCATCAAGAATCGTTACCAAGTTATCTACCTGTTCTTCACGAGTTTTACCAAGAGCACGAGGTGAAACTTGTGTAGTGAGAGAGATACCATCTGCTGCATAGCCAAAGTCAAGGCTGGCTAGTGAGTTGAGGTTTTGCAACCAACCACCACGAGCTTTGTTAGATGGGTTCGCACCTGGTGAGAAGAATTCCAATTTAGATAAGTTCACTGAACCATCTTCGTTGAGGTATACCCCTTTGTGGACCGGTGAGTTACCAGTTTGTTTAGAATAGGCAACGTTCGAAGTGATAGTGAGAAGTGATACAGTCGCTTCTGCATTCTTGTAAAGTCTATGGCTGCGAAGACGAGTAGTGTAAGCTTCAATCAACCATTCTGCCAATTCATTTGAACGAGGATCGTCTTCACCCCAACGTGGGTAGTCACCAGTTGTTTCATAGTCGTAAATGTAGCCATTTTCATCGCGAATTGGTTTAACAGTAGCATATTTGATAGCAGCTAATGTATCAACAGTATTGGCAAATCCACAGATACCAAATCCCATGTTAGCACGTTGATGTGTAGGCAAGAAGGCCATTTGAACAGCTTCGTAGTTGTACTTGTCTGTCATGTAGTGGATGATGTTCAAAGCATCTACATAAGTGTCTGTCAACCAATCAAGTGATTTTTCAAAGTTTGCCTTAACAGATTCAAATTCAAGTACTTCGTCGCGGATAGGGTCAATATCAAATACTTTGTAGTCTTTGTGAACATCGTCGTAACCACCGTTCAAACCAGTCAAGAGAGCTTTAAGGACGTTTACACGAGCACCGAAGTATTGGATGTTGTGGCGTTGTTCTTCATTTTCTGGGTCAAGTGGTGACACACAGCAAGAGATACAGCTCATTTCGCCATAGCCGTCTTTTGCCATTGTCGTTACACCTTCGTATTGGATAGAAGAATGTTTGTGACTCATGTGCATGCAGTAATGACGGAAAGTGTATGGTAATTTATCCGTCCAAAGAACTGTCAAGTTTGGCTCTGGAGAGTTACCGATGTTGTCCAATGTGTTCAAGAAACGGTAATCCATTTTTGTAACACGGTGGCGACCGTCATTTCCCATACCAGCCATAGAAGTTGTGATGAAAGTTGGGTCACCTGAATACAATTCGTCATAAGCTTTTGTACGAGCGAATTTCACAGTACGAAGTTTCAAAACGAAGTCATCAACAAATTCTTGGATTTCTGATTCGGTGAAAGTACCACGAGCTAAGTCACGTTCTGCATAAATGTCAAGAACGATTGGAACACGTCCAAGTGAAGTAGCAGCACCGTTGACAACACGACAGACAGCCATGAAAGCAATGTTCACCCATTGAATAGCTTCTTTTACGTTCATAGCAGGTCTGCGAACATCAAGACCATAAAGGTCACCTAAGCGAACAACTTCTTTCAATGATTGGTATTGAAGGTTGACTTCTTCGCGAAGACGAATAGTTTCTTCATCAATGTCTGTCAAAGCGTTCCAATCTTCCACTTTTTCAGCCATCAAGTAATCTGCTCCGTAAAGTGCAAGACGAGCATAAACACCGATGATACGTCCACGTGAATAAGCATCTGGCAAACCTGTTACAGTGTGTGCGTGACGTGCGCGACGGATATTTGTTGTGTAGGCACGGAAAATACCGTCATTTACAGTTGTTACGTATTTTGTGAAGATTTCATGCATTTTAGGATCTGGTTCATAGCCATGTTCCTTCAAAGCAGTTTCCGCCATACGGATACCACCTTTTGGCATGAAGTTCAATTTGAACAATTCATCATTTTGGATACCATAGATTAATTCATTGTCTTTATCAATGTATCCAGCTGGAATGTCAGCGATTGAAGTAGCACGTGTATCCATTGGGAAACGCGTTTCTTCATAATGTGCTTTTGTGTCTTCGATAATTTTTTTAATGTGAAGAGAGCGTTCAGTTGGACCAGCTAAGAAACTTTCATCTCCGTCATAAGGAGTGTAGTTTGCTTGTACAAAACGAGATACGCTAGCTTTTTCGCGCCAATCTTCCCCTTTGAAGCCTTCCCAAGCTTTGTCAAAAATATCCTGTGCTTCGACAACAGTTTTAACAACCATGTTTTTTTCCTCTTGTATCTTTCTAGTAACACAAATCTGTTACATTTATAAAATAAGTATATCATATAGTAATCGTTTCCACAAATGGAATCTGGTCATAAAAGCACTTTCTTTTATAATACAGATTTAAAAACTAGCGTAAATTGTATTATATTTTTGAAAAAATCAGCATATTTTCAAATATTTTGGAAAAAATGATAAAAATTGTATAATGGAAGAAAGAACAGAGTCGAGAAAGGAGATGTATTGATGTTAATTTTTCCCTTAATCAATGATACATCTCGGAAAATCATTCACATTGATATGGATGCCTTTTTTGCCTCCGTAGAAGAAAGAGACAATCCAGCACTAAAAGGCAAGCCGGTCATCATCGGAGCAGACCCTCGTTTAACAGGCGGACGAGGCGTTGTCTCAACTTGCAATTATGAGGCGCGCAAGTTTGGTGTTCACTCAGCTATGAGCTCCAAAGAAGCTTATGAGCGTTGTCCACAGGCGGTTTTCATTTCGGGAAATTATGAAAAATATCAGGCAGTCAGCCAGCAAATTCGAGCCATTTTTAAACGATATACAGATATGATTGAGCCAATCAGTATTGATGAAGCCTATCTGGACGTGACCAAAAATAAGCTGGGTATGAAATCTGCTGTCAAGATAGCCAAGCTAATTCAGCACGAGATATGGACAGAGCTTCATTTGACCAGTTCAGCTGGTGTGTCCTACAATAAATTTTTGGCAAAAATGGCTAGTGACTATAAAAAGCCTCACGGCTTGACAGTTGTTTTGCCAGAAGAAGCAGAATCTTTTCTCTCTCAAATGGATGTGGCAAAGTTTTACGGTGTTGGAAAAAAGACGGTGGAAAAGCTGCATGATATGGGCGTTTACACAGGAGCAGATTTATTAGAAATTCCTGAGATGACCTTGATTGACTTGTTTGGTCGATTTGGATTTGACCTTTACCGCAAGGCAAGAGGAATCAGTAATTCGTCGGTAAAAGTCAACCGTATTCGTAAGTCTATCGGCAAGGAAAGAACTTATGGGAAATTGCTCCATAACGAAGACGACATAAAAAAGGAGCTGACCCTTTTATCACAAAAGGTAGCTCGTAGCTTAAAAAAGCATGGAAAATCTGGTAGGACGATTGTTCTGAAGATTCGCTATGCGGATTTTTCAACATTGACAAAAAGGCAGAGCTTAGCGACAAGAACGCAAGATGCGGAGCAGATTGAACGCATTGCACATGAGATTTATGATAGATTGGACGAGCAGACAAATGGTGTGCGTCTTTTAGGAGTGACAGTGACAGGATTTGGGATGTAAAAAAGTTTGGAATGGGGAGTTCCAAACTTTTTTGGCTCTATAATTTCTGTAGTGGGTAACACCACTGCAGAGATTATGGAGCCATTTTTCTACCATTTGTCAAGGAATTCAATGTTTTTCAGTCAAAGAATTGATGATTGATTTGATTTTAATAGTTTATCCTAGCCCTTTTCGGCTCTTTTGATTGGAAAAAGAGTACACAAAAACAACACCTTATCTAGCTATTTTTTTCATAAGGTGTTACAATGATAGAGCATAGACGGCTTTAATGATTTTGGGTTAAAGTGTAATCGTAAAGTTTGTTATGCGTAATGAGGTAATACATTGTCCTTATGAGGCGATGCATTGAGGCAATCGTATGAGGCTTAGTTGAAGTCGTCTGCGATTGTCTTTTTCGTTTCTCATAAAAGTCCGCAATGTGGCAAGGATTGGTATGACTGGCCGAAGCAATGTTGTGAATGGTCTTGAAGAGAATCTTTCTGGCATAAGGATTGCCCCGCTTGGTGATATGTTCTTGGGCCAAATAGTTCCCTGATTCATAGTGTCTCAGATCAATCTCGATAAAGGCGTTGATTTGATTGGGAGACTGAAAACGACGGATATCCCCTAATTTGCCTATGATAGATGTGGCGGTTGTTTCAGCGATACCAGGGATGGAGAGAAGAATCTCGTATTCTGGTAGAGGTTTGGCCAGCTCTATCATTTTGTCTAAGTAGCACAATAAGACTGTTTGGCTAGTTCAATGAGTTTCCCCACCAGATAAGCGACACGCTTGTCAGAGATGCGTTTGGCTGTAGACTGCCGAATGCTGGCAGTCAGTTCCATCTCAGACACTTCCAGGACGAAAGCTTTACTTGGGAATGCCCTCACCAGCTGCCAGTATTGTTCACCTGTTGGCGCTGATAAAATAGACTCTATTTCTGGGAAGGTCACTTGCAGTACTTTGTGAAGGCGATTCTTAGTACGAACGGTATCCTCTGTCAGATTCTGATAGAAACGACTCAAATCCCGCAAGTCTTGATAAACCTCCTCTTGAACATAGGTCGGTTTACGATTGAGCACAAATTGAGATTGTGCTAGTTTTTCAGCGTCAATCTTATCCGTTTTACGAACTCGCAGGCTATCCAGTTGCTTCTTAGTTTCCAAAGGATTGAGCCGTGTATAAGTGTAGCCCTTTTCCTCCAGAAAAGCTTGGAGCCGCTCCTGTAGCTTCAAAAACAATCTCTGGTGTTTGGACTTGCTTCAGGTCTTCTAAGAGACGGCGGAATCCAATGGTATCGTTGGGCATGGTGTAGCCATGAACCGTCTCACTGTTGACTAAAATAGCCACCTCTGAACTTGCTTTGCTCACATCAATTCCAAACACAGTCCGCATGATAATTCCCTCTTTGTCTTGGATGATACCTTGTTTTAGTGATGTCATTTTCAATACACGACGTCAAGCGTCCCACATACTTTGATAACATTCTTCCTAAAACAGGTGTCTTGCCAGTTTTGTGTACGACATCAAGCGTCAAAAAGACCCTCGACTTAACAAGACACCTCTACTTTAACATAAAGAAAAAGCAGTGAGTACTCTCTCCCGTCGGAGATTTCTTCACTACTAATCTTAGTATGTTTTGTTTTGTGAATATTGGCCATTTAGCATTTTAGTTGATTGTATTTTGTGATATAATGATTCAAATTATCAGTAAGGGAGGAGATTAGATGATAAAGACGGTTGGAATCGTTAGTCTATCAAGCGGGATTATAGGAGAAAGTTTCGTTAGACATGAGGTTGAGCTGGGATTGAAGCGCTTGAAAGACTTGGGACTTGAAGTGACGTTTTTAGAGCACGCACAAAGAGGAATGGATTATCTGAAAGACCATCCTGAATCGAGAGCGCAAGATTTGATTCAAGCTTTTGAAGATCCTTTAATTGATATGATTTTATGTGCTATTGGTGGAGATGATACGCATCGATTGCTACCCTATTTGTTTGAAGATAACCAATTAAAAAAGGTTGTGAATCAGAAAAGTATTTTGGGCTTTTCAGACACTACTATGAATCACCTCATGCTCCATAAGTTGGGAGTGAAGACTTTTTATGGTCAGTCATTTCTTGCTGATGTTTGTGAGTTAGAGGAAGAAATGCTGCCTTATACGCTTTCATATTTTAAAGAACTGATTGGAACAGGGACTATCTCTGAAATCAGACCGAGCAATTTCTGGTATGATGAGAGGATGGATTTTAGTGAAAAAGCCTTAGGAACGAAGCGGACTCGCCATGAAAATCAGAGATTTGAATTGCTGAAAGGAAAAGCAACATTTGAAGGGGAAATTTTAGGAGGCTGTTTGGAGTCGCTTTATCAGATATTTGATAATACAAGACATGAGGATACGATTGAACTGTGTACTCACTATCAGCTCTTTTCTAGTCTTTCAGAGTGGGCAGGAAAAATTCTTTTGTTAGAAACCAGTGAGGAAAAACCAGAACCAACTTTATATCGAAAAATGCTAGAAGTCTTGAAAGCGACAGGGATTTTTGCTGTTTTAAATGGTGTGCTTGTTGGAAAACCAATGGATGAAACTTACTATAATGAGTATAAGCAAATCTTGCTGGATGTCATTGATACGGATATTCCTATTTTGTATAATTTAAATGTTGGACATGCTACCCCAAGAGCAATTGTTCCTTTTGGGGTGAAAGCTCAAGTGGATGCCAACGAGCAAGTCATTCGATTCTTGAATGAACTGAAATAACTTTAAAAGTGCAGGTTGAAGAATGACCTGCATTTTGCGTGTTGTTTACGAATTTAGTATAATAGGGGAAGCAAAAGTAGAAAAGAGAAAAATATGGGAATTCGTGGTTTTGAGCTTGTTTCAAGCTTTACAAATGAAAATTTACTGCCAAAGCGTGAGACGGCTCATGCGGCTGGCTATGATTTGAAGGTAGCAGAGCGCACAGTTATTGCGCCCAAAGAGATTAAGTTGGTGCCGACAGGTGTCAAGGCCTATATGCAGGCTGGTGAGGTGCTTTATCTTTATGATCGTTCATCTAATCCACGTAAAAAAGGATTAGTTTTGATTAACTCTGTGGGTGTTATCGACGGGGATTACTACGGTAATCCGGGAAATGAAGGGCACATTTTTGCGCAAATGCAGAACATTACAGATCAAGAGGTGGTTTTAGAAGAAGAAGATCGTATCGTTCAAGCTGTTTTTGCGCCGTTCTTGCTTGCTGATAATGATGAAGCAGATGGTGTGCGGACAGGTGGTTTTGGAAGCACTGGGCATTAAGAAAGAGGAATCTATCATAGCCAAGAAAAAAGCAACATTTGTTTGTCAAAATTGTGAATATCATTCCCCCAAGTATTTAGGGCGCTGTCCTAACTGTGGGGCTTGGTCGTCCTTTGTCGAAGAGGTCGAAGTTACGGAGGTTAAGAATGCGCGTATTTCTCTGACAGGGGGAAAAAGTCGACCGATGAAGTTAGCAGAGGTGACTTCTATCAATGTCAACCGTACCAAGACAGATATGGAAGAGTTTAACCGCGTCTTGGGCGGTGGCGTGGTGCCAGGAAGTTTAGTTCTAATCGGAGGAGACCCAGGTATTGGGAAATCTACCCTTTTATTGCAGGTTTCGACCCAACTCTCTCACAAAGGAACGGTCTTGTATGTCAGTGGGGAAGAGTCTGCCGAGCAGATTAAGCTGCGCGCGGAACGTCTAGGCGATATTGATAGTGAGTTTTATCTCTATGCTGAGACCAATATGCAGAGTATTCGTGCTGAGATTGAAAAAATCAAACCAGATTTTTTGATTATAGATTCCATTCAGACGATTCTATCGCCAGAAATTTCCAGCGTGCAAGGGTCGGTTTCGCAAGTGCGAGAAGTGACAGCGGAGCTGATGCAGCTGGCAAAAACCAACAATATTGCCACCTTTATCGTCGGTCATATGACGAAAGAGGGCACTCTGGCTGGACCTAGAACTTTGGAACATATGGTGGATACAGTACTTTATTTTGAGGGTGAGCGTCAACATACTTTTCGTATTTTGCGAGCGGTTAAAAACCGCTTCGGCTCTACGAATGAAATCGGTATTTTTGAAATGCAGTCAGGTGGTCTGGTTGAAGTACTCAATCCTAGCCAGGTTTTCTTAGAGGAGCGTTTAGATGGAGCGACAGGCTCTTCTATCGTGGTGACTATGGAGGGGACGCGTCCAATCCTTGCGGAAGTGCAGGCTTTGGTGACGCCGACCATGTTTGGCAATGCCAAGCGGACAACGACAGGATTGGACTTTAATCGCGCCAGTCTGATTATGGCTGTTTTGGAAAAGCGAGCAGGGTTATTATTGCAAAATCAAGATGCCTACCTCAAGTCAGCAGGCGGTGTCAAATTAGATGAGCCAGCTATTGACTTAGCTGTTGCCGTTGCAATTGCTTCGAGTTATAAAGATTTGCCAACGAATCCACAAGAATGTTTTATTGGTGAAATCGGTCTGACGGGCGAAATCCGCCGTGTCAATCGCATTGAGCAGCGTATCAATGAAGCTGCTAAGCTGGGCTTCACCAAAGTTTACGCTCCTAAAAACTCTCTGAACGGATTGAACATTCCCGAAACTATTGAAGTTATTGGTGTAACAACGATTGGAGAAGTATTGGAGAAGGTGTTTGGGTAAGTTAGTGTAACTGAGCATTGAATTGATAGGTGAGCCAGACAACGGACTCTACATTGCTAAGAAAATTCTGTAAATGATTGGAAGAATAATAAAGTTTCATCGTTTCTGTTATTTCTTTTCGACAACTATGTGGTATAATAGTAACGTTTGAAATAAAAACAGGTTTTTCCTGTTGAAAATATAAGATAAAAATTAGGAGACATAAAATTGGCGAATCAAATTCGTGTGCGTTATGCACCAAGTCCAACGGGACTGTTACACATCGGGAATGCGCGGACTGCGCTCTTTAATTATCTTTACGCTCGTCACTACGGCGGAACTTTTATCATTCGGATTGAAGATACTGACCGTAAACGTCATGTGGAAGACGGGGAGCGTTCGCAGTTGGAAAATCTGCGTTGGTTAGGAATTGATTGGGATGAGAGTCCAGAAACGCATGAAAAATATCGCCAATCTGAACGCTTGGACATTTACCAAGGTTATATCAATGAGTTACTTGAAAAAGGCTTGGCTTACAAGTCATACGTGACGGAGGAAGAGTTGGCAACAGAGCGTGAACGTCAGGAAGCTGCTGGAGAAACACCTCGTTACATCAATGAATATCTGGGAATGTCTGAAGATGAAAAAGCAGCTTATATAGCAGAGCGTGAAGCAGCAGGCATTGTTCCAACAGTCCGTCTTGCAGTCAATGAATCTGGTATTTACAAGTGGAACGATCTTGTCAAAGGTGAGATTGAATTTGAAGGTGGCAACATCGGTGGTGATTGGGTTATCCAGAAAAAAGACGGTTATCCAACTTATAATTTTGCGGTTGTGGTGGATGACCACCTGATGAAAATTTCTCACGTTATCCGTGGAGATGACCACATTGCTAATACACCTAAGCAGCTCATGGTATATGAAGCACTTGGTTGGGAAGCGCCACAATTTGGTCACATGACCTTGATTATCAACTCTGAAACGGGTAAGAAATTGTCCAAACGTGATACAAACACCCTTCAATTTATCGAGGATTACCGTAAGAAAGGCTACTTGCCTGAAGCTGTTTTTAACTTTATCGCTCTGCTTGGCTGGAATCCTGGCGGTGAAAATGAAATCTTCTCTCGTGAAGAATTGATCCAACTCTTTGATGAACATCGTCTCAGCAAGTCTCCGGCTGCTTTTGACCAAAAGAAATTAGACTGGATGAGCAATGAATACATTAAAAATGCGGATTTTGAAACCATTTTTGATATGGCGAAACCTTACTTGGAAGCGGCTGGTCGTTTGACTGACAAAGCTGAAAAATTAGTTGAACTTTACAAACCACAAATGAAGTCTGTAGATGAAATCGTACCGCTCACAGACCTTTTCTTTGAAGATTTTCCAGAGCTAACGGCAGAAGAAAAAGAGTTTATGGCAGGCGAAACAGTACCAACTGTTTTGAAAGCATTCAAAGAAAAATTGGAAGCTATGAGTGATGAAGACTTCAAGTCAGAAAATATCTTCCCACAAATCAAGGCAGTGCAAAAAGAAACGGGTATCAAAGGCAAAAATCTCTTTATGCCAATTCGTATCGCTGTTTCAGGCGAAATGCACGGTCCAGAATTACCAGACACCATTTACCTGCTTGGACGTGAAAAATCTATTGAGCACATCGAAAATATGTTGAAGAACATCCAATAAATTTAACGAAAACATCACATGTGTTAAACTTGTGGTGTTTTTGCTTTTATATGATGAAATGCTTGGTTTTATGTTATAATAACTCTTAATACTAAATCGAAATGAGGAATGTCTATGTCAGCCACTAAAATGACCGCTCAGGAAATTATTCAGTTTATAGCGGATGCTAAGAAAAAGACAAATGTAAAAGTGACCTTTGAAGGAAAACTAGTGGACGAAGTGCCGGATTCTGTTGTCAAATTGGGCAATGTTCTATTTGGTGACTGGGAAGAAATTAAACCTCTTTTGGTTAATTTAGAAGAGAATAAAACCTATGTGGTGGAGCAGGATGCTCGAAATTCTGCCGTGCCGCTGTTAGACAAGCGTGAGGTCAATGCTCGGATTGAGCCAGGAGCTATTATCCGCGACCAGGTGGAAATCGGTGATAATGCCGTGATTATGATGGGAGCCGTTATCAATATCGGAGCTGAAATTGGTGCTGGAACGATGATTGATATGGGAGCCGTTTTAGGTGGTCGAGCTATTGTTGGAAAAAACAGTCATGTGGGTGCTGGGGCTGTTCTTGCCGGTGTTATTGAGCCAGCCAGTGCTGAGCCAGTTCGCGTGGGAGATAATGTTTTGATTGGAGCCAATGCTGTCGTTATTGAAGGAGTGCAGATTGGCAATGGTTCTGTCGTCGCTGCAGGGGCTATTGTGACGACGGATGTGCCAGAAAATGTTGTTGTAGCTGGTGTGCCAGCGCGTGTGATTAAGAAAATTGATGAACAAACCCAGCAGAAAACAGCATTGGAAGACGCTCTTCGGACACTTTAAAGAGGGAAATGTATGATTGATTATCAAAAAATTCGCCGAGACTTGCATCAAATTCCGGAAATTGGGCTGGAAGAGTATAAGACTCATGCCTATCTGATGAGAATAATTGATGAGTTGATTGCTGGCTTGGATTTTGTTGAGATTCGGACCTGGCGTACGGGAATTTTAGTCTTTGTCAAAGGCAGTACACCTGTTAAGACGATTGGCTGGCGGACAGATATTGACGGCTTGCCGATTGTTGAGGAGACAGGGTTTGCCTTTGCTAGTCAACATGAGGGACATATGCATGCCTGTGGGCATGATATGCACATGACAATCGCTCTGGGTTTGTTGGAGAAATTAACTACTGAGCAGCCTAAGAATAATCTACTTTTTCTTTTCCAGCCAGCTGAGGAAAATGAAGCTGGGGGTATGCTGATGTATGAAGATGGAGCCTTTGGCGATTGGTTGCCAGATGAATTTTATGGGCTTCATGTGCGACCTGACCTCAAGGTAGGAGATATTGCTACGAATACTAGTACACTTTTTGCAGGGACTTGTGAAGTTAAATTAACTTTTAAGGGCAAGGGTGGTCATGCTGCATTTCCACATAATGCTAATGATGCTTTGGTAGCAGCTAGCTATTTTATCACTCAGGTTCAGACCATTGTGAGTCGCAATGTAGATCCGATTGAAGGAGCTGTCGTTACCTTTGGTGAATTCCATGCTGGAACAACGAATAATGTGATTGCTGAAACTGCCTTTCTGCACGGAACCATTCGAACATTGACGCAGGAGATGAATTTGCTCACTCAAAAACGCCTGCGGGAAATCGCTGAAGGAGTAGCCCAGTCTTTTGGTGTAGAGCTTGATTTGGAGCTGAAACAAGGTGGTTATCTTCCTGTGGAAAATCATCCTGAATTAGCTGCTCAATGTATGAACTTTTTCCAAAAAGAGAGTGACGTGCACATGATTGATATTTCACCCGCAATGACCGGTGAGGACTTTGGTTATCTGCTCAGTAAAGTCAAGGGTGTGATGTTCTGGTTGGGGATTGATAGTCCTTATGCACTTCATCATCCTAAAATGGCGCCAGATGAAGCAGCCTTGCCTTTTGCTATTGAAAAATTTGGGAAGTTTTTAAGTTCAAAAGTTAATGAATGATGGGCTGGGAATGTTGATAATGTTTCTGATTGAGGAGAAGATAAATGAAGGCAGATTTGCGCAAAACTATAGTCAGAAAAATGAAAGAGCAGGAATTGATAGTAAAACAGCAGAGAGATGCTTTGCTCACTCAGTACTTGCTGGAATCTTCTACTTATCAACAAGCTAGAACAGTTGCGGTTTATTTATCTTTGCCACACGAGTTTGACACAGGTCTTTTCATCAGGCAGGCTCAAGCAGATGGCAAGCGGGTTTTGGTCCCTAAGACTTATCCCCAAGGGCGCATGACTTTTGTAGATTATAATCCAAATGACTTGGAATTGACTGTTTTTGGTATCTGGGAACCAAGAAGTGAACGAGCGGTGGAAAAATCTCATATTGATTTGATTCATGTTCCAGGTGTTGCTTTTAACAAAAAAGGCTATCGTATTGGCTATGGAGGCGGCTATTATGACCGCTATTTGGCTGATTTTAAAGGGATGACAGTCAGTACAATTTATCCTTACCAGTTAGTTGATTTTCAACCAGATAATTATGATATTCCCGTTCAGGAGGTATTGATTTGTGAATAAAATTTATGATAAACGTTATCCAGTGACGAGCTTATTATTGCTTATCACGACAGGAGTTTTCTTAGCAATGTTTCTGTTGCGTGGCTTTAATTATGCTAGTACCCAAACGATTTACGAATTTGGAGCGATGAATGGTCGAACGATTCAATATTTCCCAAGCCAGATCTGGCGCTTAGTATCGGCGATTTTTGTTCATATCGGCTTGGAGCATTTTGTGATGAATATGATTACGCTGTATTTTCTCGGGCGGCAAGCCGAGGACATTTTTGGCTCGTGGAATTTTCTGTTTCTTTACTTGATGTCTGGCATTTTAGGAAATGTATTTGTCTTCTTTTTCACTCCAAATGTTGTGGCGGCAGGTGCCTCTACATCTTTGTTTGGGATTTTTGGCGCTATTATTACTTTGCGCTATGCAGTTCGCAATCCCTATATTCAGCAACTCGGTCAGTCATACCTAGTTCTTCTAGTTATGAACTTGGTGTTGAGCTTGACACCGGGAATTAGTCTGGCAGGTCACTTAGGTGGTGCAGTCGGGGGCGCTTTGTGTGCGGTTATTTTTCCAGTTCGAGGGGAAAGAAGAGCTTATCAAGTGGGGCAACGGTTATTGGCGTTGATTGCTTATGTTGTTTTAGCTTTGGGAATGATTTGGTTAGCTTTTAATCGAAGCATATAAAAAGAGGTTAGATAGACTGCTGTATCTCGCAGCAATCTGTTTTCACCTCTTTTTGCTTTATATTTGTTGACCAACTAAAATCTTTGCAGCAATCGTGATGTCAGTTAATGGTGACCAATCTATTTTATCAATGTCAATATTAAAAAGAAGCGGTGTCATGTGAAGAAGTGCCGCTTTCTCATTTTCTCTCAAGCTGAAAGTGGCTGCAACGTCATAAGAATTCGTAATGGTAAAGGCTTCTTCAAAATGCTCAATGATTTTGTGATTGGAATAATTTGTGTTTGTTAATTGCTCGGCAACGATACTACGAATTTCTTGCAAGTGTTGGCTGCTAGGAATAACCTTAATGAGCAGGCCGTTTTTCCGCAAGACGCGCTGAAATTCTTGGTAATTGGCGGGAGAGAAGATGTCTAAAATCACATTCATGCTAGCATCTTGAATAGGGATGTGCGCCAGATCTCCAACAAACCAACTTACCGTCAGGCTGTGGTCACTTTTGGCTGCTAGTTGAATAGACTCTTTTGATAAATCGAATGCATAGATATGTTTAGCTGGCAATTGTGCTTGCAAATTTCGAGCATAATAGCCTTCTCCGCAGCCAATGTCCAGCAGATTGTCGTGTTGTGATAAAGATGATAAAATTTCTAGTAATTTCTTCAAAATTGGCTGGTAAAATCCTGCTTCGAGAATCAATTGTCGATTTTGAAAGTTGGATTTATCGTAGTCTTTTGATTGCTTCACCTGTGGAGCCAAGTTGACATAGCCAAACTTTGCCAAGTCGAAGGAATGCTTATTTTTGCATTTGAGACTATTTTCTGATAAAAACAAGGCTTGCTGACAAAAAGGGCAAGAAAAAAGCTTAGCTGTTTCAAAGCGTTTAAGTTTGGGTTTCATGCGTTTTCTCTTTCATCAATTTCTGTGTCTAGTGTAACATGTGAGAAATGCTTTGACAAGTAGATAAAGAAAGGGAATTTTAAAATGAACCACACTTTTAAAGCGGTTGGAGCTAAAACAAGCACTATGACAATATGCTTTTTGCTAGTGAGAATGAAAAGAAGCTGGAGCGAAAAGTCTCCAGCTTCAAAGTATATAGCGCAATAAACCAACGATGTAGTAGTTGATTGCTCTCTTTCCTATTTTAGTAAGTCAAAACAAAATATTTTTTCTTACCACGACGAATAACAGTTAGTTCGTTTTCTAATTTGTCAGCGTCCGTTAATCTGTAGTCAAGGTCTTGAATGCGTTCACCATTGATATAAATAGCGCCGTTTTGGACATCTTCACGCGCTTGGCGTTTAGAGTTGACAACGCCAGCCGTTACCAAAAGTTCTACGATATTGAGATTATCATCTGCTTTCACTTGATAATTTGGCACACCACGGAGACCTTGTTTCAGCTCTTTGACAGAAAGATTTTTGATATTTCCGGCAAAAAGCTGCTCGGTAATATTGAGTGCTTCTTTGTAGGCTTTTTCACCGTGCACGAGTGTAACGACTTCTCGCGCTAAGATTTTTTGTGCCAAACGTTCATGTGGAGCTGCTTCAAATTGTTTTCTGATTTCTTCGATTTCATCAAGCGGAAGAAGGGTGAAAATTTTAAGGAAACGAACGGCATCAGCGTCCATGACATTCATCCAGAATTGGTACATTTCGTAAGGACTGGTCTTATCAGCATTGAGCCATACAGCGTTGCCTTCTGACTTTCCAAATTTCTTACCGGTTGCATCTGTGATAAGGGGCACTGTAATAACGTGAGCTGTTTTGTCTGCCTTTCGACGAAGCAATTCTGTACCAGCAGTCATATTGCCCCATTGGTCAGAACCACCGATTTGTAAAGTGACACCGTATTGCCGATTTAGCTCAAAAAAGTCATAGCCTTGCATGATTTGGTAAGCGAATTCTGTATAAGAAATCCCTGTTTCAATTCGTTTTTTTACGGACTCTTTACTCATCATGTAGTTGACGGTGAAATATTTTCCAACATCGCGTAGAAAATCAATAAAGCTAATATCGGAGAACCAGTCGTAGTTGTTGACCATTTCAGCCTTGTTATCGCCATTTTCAAAATCAAGAAAACGAGATACTTGCGCTTGAATGCTTCGTACCCAGCCCTCAACGGTGTCTTTTGTTTGTAAACTCCGCTCTGTATCTTTAAATGATGGGTCGCCAATTAAGCCAGTTGCACCGCCGACGAGAGCGTAGGGTTTGTGACCTGCCAACTGTAAATGTTTCATGACAAGGATTGGTACAAGATGACCGAGGTGCAGGCTGTCAGCTGTTGGATCGTAGCCAGAATAAAAACTAACATTTCCTTCCGCTAAGGCTTTGCGCAACGCGTCTTCGTCAGTTGTCTGAAAAACTAAACCACGTTCTTTTAGCTCATCAAAAATGTGCATATCTGTCTCTCCTTTATAAAATTTCTAGTTATTGTAACATTGTATCACAAACAGCCATTAGAATGTAGTGAAATTGCAAAAATAATTTAAAAAAACAATGATTCCAGCCAAGGATTGCCTTTCCTGTTGTCAGAAGTTTCATAAATTTGCTATAATAGGCAGAGAAAGTTCAAGGAGAAAGAATGAGTAAACAAGTTTTTGAAAAGATGAAACGATTGTTTGAGAAATTTTTTCAAACGAATCGTCCTAGCAAAAATGAAAAAGAAAGCTGGACACTTTGGAGTGTTGGCGGGACTGTCCTTCGTACTCTAAAGTTATTGTCAAATGTCTTTTTTGTGCTTGTTTTTTTAGGTTGCTTGTTTGGTGGAGGTATTGCATTAGGTTATGGTGCTAGAATCTTTAACAACGTTGAAACTCCTAAAAAAGAAGAGCTCATTAAAAAAATTCAAGATATTTCAACTATTTCTGAATTAAAATATGCTGACGGCAGCTCCATTTCAGCCATTGATAGTGATTTATTGCGAGTGCCAATTAAGAGTAAAGATATTTCTGACAATGTGAAAAAAGCGGTCATTGCGACAGAAGATGAGAATTTTAGGAAGCACAATGGGGTTGTCACAAAAGCTGTTTTGCGGGCGACGCTAGGCTCTGTTGTAGGGATTGGTTCCTCAAGTGGAGGTTCTACCTTAACTCAACAGTTAATCAAGCAACAAGTTGTCGGCGATGCTCCAACCTTTAGTCGTAAAGCATCAGAAATCATTGATGCGCTGGCTTTAGAACGCTACATGAGCAAAGACGATATTTTAACGACTTATTTGAATGTGGCACCGTTTGGGAGAAATAACAAAGGGCAAAATATTGCTGGTGTGGAAGAAGCGGCACAAGGAATTTTTGGAGTTCCTGCCAGCAAATTGACAATTCCTCAAGCAGCTTTTATTGCTGGTTTACCACAAAGTCCAATTGTTTACTCTCCTTATGCAGCTGACGGTAGCCTGAAAAGTGCTAAAGATATGACTTTTGGTCTCAATCGTGCGAAAAATGTTATTTACAATATGTACCGGACAGGTGCGATTAGTAAAGACGAGTACCAATTGTATAAAGATTATGATTTAAAACGAGACTTTTTACCAAGTGATACGACTTCGGCAAGAACACATGACTATCTATATTACGTTGCTATGAAAGAAGCTCAAAAAGCAATGTATGATTACTTAATCAAACGTGACAATGTTTCACAGCAAGAGTTGAAAAATGATGCAACGGTGAAAGCCTACAGAGAACTAGCTACGAAAGAGTTGAGCGAAGGCGGCTATACTGTCACCACAACCATTAATAAGAATGTGCATAATGCAATGCAAAATGCAATAGCTAATTTTGGTAGTGTCTTAGATGATGGAACAGGTGCAGTCGAAGCAGGAAATGTCCTCATGGATAATCGTACAGGAGCTATTTTGGGGTTTGTGGGAGGACGTGATTATGCTTCTAACCAGAACAACCATGCATTTGATACAGAGCGCTCACCAGGTTCAACCATTAAGCCGATTTTAGCCTATGGTATTGCCATAGACCAAGGGCTTATGGGAAGTGCCAGCATGTTGTCTAACTACCCTGCAAATTTCTCTAGCGGCGAACCCATTATGCACGTAGATAGCCGTGGTACAGCCATGATGGATTTGCAGGAGGCTTTAAATACTTCTTGGAACATTCCAGCTTATTGGACTTATAAATTGCTTCGTGACAAAGGAGTTAATGTCCAAGGGTACATGGAGAAAATGGGCTATCAAATTGAAAATTACGATATTGAAAGTCTGCCAATGGGAGGAGGTGTTGAAGTATCTGTCGCCCAACACACCAATGGTTTCCAAACTTTAGCCAATAATGGGGCATACCAAGAGCGCTATATGATTGAAAAGATTACGACAAAAAACGGGAAAGTTGTCTATGAACACAAAGCAAAACCTGTTCAGGTTTATTCTAAGGCAACAGCGACGATTATGCAAAGTCTTATGCGTGGGGTATTGAGTTCGGGTGCTACGACGACCTTCAAATCTCGTTTAACGCAGATCAATAGCGGTTTAGCTAGTGCTGATTGGATTGGAAAAACGGGTACGACTAACAGCAATGGTGACATGTGGCTCATGGTATCCACTCCTAAATTAACGTTGGGTGGCTGGATTGGTCATGACAATAATGTTTCAATGGCACCTTTGACGGGTTACAACAACAATGCTCAGTATATGGCTCAACTAGTAAATGCAATTTATCAAGCCGACCCAAGTCTCTGGGGAGTTGGTGACAAGTTCAATCTAGATTCTAGTGTCATTAAGTCCAATGTTCTTAAAGCAACGGGTGAACGAGCTGGCACAGTAACAGTCAATGGTCGCAGTATGAATCTGGCCGGACAGACAGTTACTAGCTATTGGGCAAAAAACGGTGCTCCGATGACCACCTATAAATTTGGAATCGGTGGTACAGATAGTGATTATCAAAAAGCTTGGGTAGCACTTTTAGGCGGACGCTAAATAAAGGTAAATAAAAACACTTTCATAAGTAAAAAACTTGAAAAGCAGAGTTAAATAAGGTATAATATTACTAATAATTTGTCGTCTGCTTTATTTGAAATATTGTCCATATAAAGCTTACAGCAGTTAAATCATACTTTCAGAGTCAGATTTAGCTGCTCTTTTTGTGCCTATTTTTGGGATTTTTATTGTTTGTCATTAAAACTTAAAGATTCTGAAAATTACTCAAAAAGGACAAATGAAAATTGCTACTCTATCATGTAATAGAGAATGTAGAAAGAAGAAGGAGTAAAAAACTTGGCAGGACATGAAGTTCAATACGGGAAACACCGTACTCGTCGTAGTTTTTCAAGAATCAAGGAAGTTCTTGATTTACCAAATTTGATTGAAATCCAAACGGATTCGTTCAAAGATTTTCTTGACCATGGTTTGAAAGAAGTATTTGAAGATGTACTTCCTATCTCAAACTTTACAGACACAATGGAGCTAGAGTTTGTTGGTTATGAAATTAAAGAATCCAAATACACTTTAGAAGAAGCACGTATCCATGATGCCAGCTATTCTGCACCTATTTTTGTGACTTTCCGTTTGATTAATAAAGAAACTGGTGAAATCAAGACCCAAGAAGTGTTCTTTGGCGATTTCCCAATCATGACCGAAATGGGGACATTCATTATCAATGGTGGTGAGCGGATTATCGTATCACAGCTCGTTCGTTCTCCGGGTGTTTACTTCAACGATAAAGTAGACAAAAATGGTAAAGTTGGTTATGGTTCAACTGTCATTCCTAACCGTGGAGCTTGGTTAGAGCTGGAAACAGACTCAAAAGATATTGCTTATACTCGGATTGACCGTACTCGTAAGATTCCGTTTACGACACTTGTTCGTGCGCTTGGTTTTTCTGGTGATGATGAAATCTTTGACATTTTCGGCGACAGCGATCTCGTTCGCAACACGATTGAAAAGGATATTCATAAAAATCCAATGGATTCACGTACGGATGAAGCGCTTAAAGAAATCTATGAACGTCTTCGTCCAGGTGAGCCTAAAACAGCTGATAGCTCACGTAGTCTATTGGTCGCTCGTTTCTTTGATCCACATCGTTACGACTTGGCGGCAGTTGGTCGTTATAAAATCAATAAAAAATTAAACATTAAAACACGTTTGTTAAATCAAACAATTGCAGAGCCTTTGGTAGATCCAGAAACAGGTGAAATCTTGGTTGAAGCTGGAACTGTTATGACACGTAGTGTCATTGATAGCATTGCAGAATACTTGGACGGTGATTTGAATAAAATTACTTATATTCCAAATGATGCAGCTGTATTGACGGATCCAGTCGTTCTTCAAAAATTCAAAGTGGTGGCGCCAACTGATCCAGATCGCGTGGTGACTATTATTGGTAATGCTAACCCAGGTGATCGAGTTCATACGATTACGCCAGCAGATATTTTGGCTGAGATGAATTACTTCTTGAACCTCGCTGAAGGGCTGGGTCGTGTGGATGATATTGACCACTTGGGAAATCGTCGGATTCGTGCCGTTGGTGAATTACTTGCTAACCAAGTACGTCTTGGCTTGTCTCGTATGGAGCGCAATGTGCGTGAACGCATGAGCGTGCAAGATAACGAAGTACTGACTCCGCAACAAATCATTAACATACGCCCAGTTACAGCAGCTATCAAAGAATTCTTTGGTTCCTCTCAATTGTCTCAATTTATGGATCAACACAATCCACTGTCTGAGTTGTCTCACAAGCGTCGTTTATCTGCCTTAGGACCTGGTGGTTTAACACGTGACCGTGCAGGATACGAAGTGCGTGACGTGCACTATACCCACTATGGTCGTATGTGTCCGATTGAAACACCTGAAGGACCAAATATTGGTTTGATCAATAACTTGTCTTCTTATGGGCATTTGAATAAATATGGCTTTATCCAAACGCCTTACCGTAAAGTGGATCGTGAAACAGGTCTGGTCACTAATGAAATCGTTTGGTTGACAGCGGATGAAGAAGATGAATTTATCGTAGCGCAAGCAAATTCTAAATTAACAGAAGATGGTCGTTTTGCAGAAGCGATTGTCATGGGACGTCACCAAGGGAACAACCAAGAATTTCCTTCAGATCAAGTAGACTTCATGGATGTATCGCCTAAGCAGGTAGTTGCGGTTGCGACGGCTTGTATTCCTTTCCTTGAAAACGACGACTCAAACCGTGCTCTCATGGGTGCCAACATGCAACGTCAGGCGGTACCGTTGATTGATCCGCATGCACCATACGTTGGTACGGGAATGGAATACCAAGCAGCTCACGACTCTGGTGCGGCGATTATTGCCCAACACGACGGTAAAGTTGTATATTCTGATGCAGCCAAAGTTGAAGTTCGTCGTGAAGATGGCTCACTTGATGTCTATCATATTACGAAATTCCGCCGTTCAAACTCTGGTACTTCTTACAACCAACGTACGCTGGTAAAAGTTGGCGATACAGTTGAAAAAGGTGACTTTATCGCAGACGGACCTTCTATGGAAAAAGGTGAAATGGCGCTTGGACAAAATCCAATCGTTGCTTATATGACATGGGAAGGTTACAACTTTGAAGATGCCGTTATCATGAGTGAACGTTTAGTGAAAGACGATGTTTACACGTCTGTTCACTTGGAAGAATTTGAATCAGAAACACGTGATACAAAGCTTGGACCTGAAGAAATTACGCGCGAAATTCCAAATGTTGGGGAAGATGCTTTGAGAGACCTTGACGAAATGGGAATTATCCGCATTGGTGCTGAGGTAAAAGAAGGCGACATTCTTGTCGGTAAAGTAACACCGAAAGGTGAAAAAGACTTATCTGCTGAAGAACGCCTGCTTCATGCAATTTTCGGTGATAAATCTCGTGAAGTACGTGACACATCTCTTCGTGTACCACATGGTGGTGCTGGGGTTGTCCGTGATGTGAAAATCTTTACTCGTGCGAACGGTGATGAATTGCAATCTGGTGTCAACATGTTGGTGCGTGTTTACATTGCTCAAAAACGAAAGATCCGCGTTGGGGATAAGATGGCCGGACGCCACGGAAATAAAGGGGTTGTTTCCCGTATCGTTCCAGTTGAGGATATGCCTTATCTTCCAGACGGAACACCAGTAGACATCATGTTGAACCCACTTGGGGTGCCATCACGTATGAATATCGGACAGGTTATGGAGCTTCACCTTGGTATGGCTGCTCGCAACCTTGGTATCCACATAGCAACGCCAGTATTTGACGGAGCAAGCTCAGATGACCTTTGGGATACTGTTCGTGAAGCAGGCATGGATAGCGATGCCAAGACGATTCTTTATGATGGTCGTACGGGCGAGCCGTTTGACAACCGTGTATCTGTCGGTGTCATGTATATGATTAAATTGCACCACATGGTCGATGATAAGCTTCATGCCCGTTCCGTTGGTCCTTATTCAACCGTTACGCAACAACCTCTTGGTGGTAAAGCGCAGTTTGGTGGACAACGTTTTGGAGAAATGGAAGTTTGGGCTCTTGAAGCCTACGGTGCTTCTAACGTCCTTCAAGAAATCTTGACTTACAAGTCAGATGACATCAATGGTCGTTTGAGAGCTTATGAAGCCATTACCAAAGGTAAGCCAATTCCAAAACCAGGTGTTCCAGAATCCTTCCGTGTCCTTGTAAAAGAATTGCAATCACTTGGTCTTGACATGCGTGTCCTTGATGAAGACGACAATGAAGTCGAACTTCGTGACTTGGATGAAGGCATGGATGATGATGTGATTCATGTAGACGATCTTGAAAAAGCACGTGAAAAAGCAGCACAAGAAGCAAAAGCCGCTTTTGATGCTGAAGGGAAAGAATAAGAACTGATTCAATAGATAATAAAGAAAGGTAAGAAATAGTGGTTGATGTAAATCGTTTTCAAAGTATGCAAATCACCCTAGCTTCTCCTAGTAAAGTCCGCTCTTGGTCTTATGGGGAAGTGAAGAAACCTGAAACAATTAACTACCGCACACTAAAACCAGAACGCGAAGGGCTTTTTGATGAAGTCATCTTTGGTCCTACGAAAGACTGGGAATGTGCGTGTGGAAAATATAAACGGATTCGTTATAAAGGAATCATTTGTGACCGTTGTGGTGTTGAAGTAACTCGTACTAAAGTTCGTCGTGAACGTATGGGACATATTGAGTTGAAAGCACCTGTCTCTCATATTTGGTATTTTAAAGGAATCCCAAGCCGAATGGGCTTGACCTTGGACATGAGCCCTCGTGCCCTTGAGGAAGTCATCTATTTTGCAGCTTATGTGGTGATTGATCCTAAAGATACACCACTTGAGCACAAATCCATTATGACGGAGCGGGAATATCGTGAACGCTTACGGGAATATGGTCAAGGCTCCTTTGTTGCAAAAATGGGTGCTGAAGCAATTCAAGATCTCTTGAAACAAGTAGATTTGGAAAAAGAAATTGCAGAGCTCAAAGATGAATTAAAAACGGCAACTGGACAAAAACGTGTCAAGGCTATTCGTCGTTTGGATGTTTTAGATGCCTTCCAAAAATCTGGTAACAAACCAGAATGGATGGTCTTAAACATCTTGCCAGTTATTCCGCCAGACTTACGTCCAATGCTTCAGTTGGATGGTGGGCGCTTCGCTTCTTCTGACTTGAATGACCTTTACCGTCGTGTTATCAATCGGAATAATCGTTTGGCACGTCTTTTGGAACTAAATGCTCCTGGAATCATCGTGCAAAATGAAAAGCGGATGTTGCAAGAAGCGGTTGATGCTTTGATTGACAATGGTCGTCGTGGTCGTCCTATTACTGGACCAGGTAGCCGCCCGCTCAAATCATTGAGTCACATGCTCAAAGGGAAACAAGGTCGTTTCCGTCAAAACTTGCTGGGTAAACGGGTTGATTTCTCAGGACGTTCGGTTATTGCAGTTGGTCCGACACTCAAGATGTACCAATGTGGTGTGCCACGTGAAATGGCTATTGAGCTTTTCAAGCCATTTGTCATGCGTGAAATTGTCGCGCGTGATATTGTGCAAAATGTCAAAGCTGCTAAGCGCTTGGTAGAACGGAATGATGAACGCATCTGGGATATTTTAGAAGATGTGATTAAAGAACACCCAGTGCTCCTTAACCGCGCACCGACGCTTCACAGATTAGGAATTCAAGCGTTTGAGCCAGTTTTGATTGACGGAAAAGCTCTTCGTTTGCACCCACTTGTGTGTGAAGCTTATAATGCCGACTTTGATGGAGACCAAATGGCGATCCACGTGCCCTTGTCAGAAGAAGCCCAAGCAGAAGCACGGATTCTCATGCTGGCAGCTGAGCACATCCTCAATCCAAAAGACGGGAAGCCAGTAGTAACCCCTTCACAGGATATGGTCTTGGGGAACTACTATCTGACTATGGAAGAAGCTGGTCGTGAAGGAGAAGGAATGGTCTTTAAAGACCGTGATGAAGCTGTAATGGCTCTCCGTAATGGCTATGTTCACTTACATACGCGTGTTGGGATTGCGACGGATAGTTTAAACAAACCATGGACAGAAAATCAAAAACACAAGATCCTCTTGACAACAGTGGGTAAGATTCTTTTCAATGATATCATGCCAGATGAATTACCATATTTGCAAGAGCCAAATGCCTCAAACATGGCAGAAGGTGTGCCAGCTAAGTATTTCTTAGAACCTGGTCAAGATGTCAAAGCAGCTATCAGTAAGCTGGAATTAAATGTGCCATTCAAGAAGAAAAATCTTGGAAATATCATCGCTGAAATCTTCAAACGCTTCCGTACAACTGAAACATCTGCTTTCCTTGACCGTTTGAAAGATCTCGGCTATCATCATTCAACGTTAGCAGGCTTGACAGTAGGGATTGCTGATATTCCGGTCGTTGAAGATAAGGCAGAAATTATCGAAGAGTCCCACAAACGTGTAGAACAAATCACCAAACAATTCCGCCGTGGTATGATTACAGACGATGAACGCTACAATGCAGTTACTGCTGAATGGCGTGCAGCTCGTGAAAAATTGGAAAAACGTTTGGTTGCCAACCAAGATCCTAAGAATCCAATCGTTATGATGATGGATTCTGGAGCCCGTGGTAACATTTCTAACTTCTCACAACTTGCTGGTATGCGTGGTTTGATGGCTGCTCCTAATGGCCGCATCATGGAATTGCCTATTCTATCTAACTTCCGTGAAGGTTTGTCTGTTTTGGAAATGTTCTTCTCTACTCACGGTGCTCGTAAAGGGATGACTGATACAGCCCTTAAAACAGCTGACTCAGGTTATCTGACTCGCCGTTTGGTTGATGTGGCGCAAGATGTGATTATCCGTGAAGACGACTGTGGAACCGATCGTGGTCTTGTTATCCGCTCAATTACTGATGGTAAAGAAATGATTGAGCCATTAGAAGAACGCTTGATTGGTCGTTATACGAAGAAATCGGTTAAACATCCTGAAACAGGCGAAATCATCGTTGGTCCAGATGTATTGATTACAGAAGATATGGCGCATGAGATTGTTAGCGCTGGTGTCGAAGAAGTCACTATTCGCTCTGTCTTTACATGTAATACACGTCATGGGGTTTGCCGTCGTTGTTACGGTATCAACTTGGCAACGGGCGATGCGGTTGAAGTCGGTGAGGCAGTCGGAACGATTGCTGCTCAATCTATCGGTGAACCTGGTACACAGCTTACAATGCGTACTTTCCACACGGGTGGTGTTGCGTCTAATACCGATATCACACAAGGTCTTCCTCGTGTCCAAGAAATCTTTGAAGCCCGCAATCCGAAAGGGGAAGCAGTTATTACTGAAGTCAAAGGCGAGGTGACTGCGATTGAAGAAGACGCTTCTACTCGGACTAAGAAAGTCTTTGTTAAAGGGGCAACTGGTGAAGGGGAATATGTAGTACCATTTACAGCTCGTATGAAAGTAGCAGTAGGGGATAAAATCTCTCGTGGCGCTGCTCTGACAGAAGGTTCTATCCAACCTAAGCACTTGCTGGCTGTTCGTGATGTCTTGTCTGTTGAAACTTACTTGCTTGCTGAAGTACAAAAAGTTTACCGCAGCCAAGGGGTAGAAATCGGTGACAAGCACATCGAGGTAATGGTTCGTCAAATGATTCGCAAAGTGCGTGTCATGGATCCAGGAGATACAGACCTTCTCATGGGTACACTCATGGATATCACAGACTTTACCGATGCTAACCGTGATGTGGTCATCTCTGGAGGAGTTCCGGCAACTGCTCGTCCAGTCCTTATGGGAATTACTAAAGCATCTCTTGAAACCAATAGTTTTTTGTCAGCGGCTTCCTTCCAAGAAACCACTCGTGTCCTCACAGATGCGGCTATCCGTGGTAAGAAAGACCACTTGCTTGGTCTCAAAGAAAATGTTATCATTGGTAAAATCATCCCAGCTGGTACAGGTATGGCTCGTTACCGTAACCTTGAACCACAAGCTGTCAATGAAGTCGAAATTATCGAAGATGCAACTGTAACAGGACCTGTGGAAGAAACCACTCCAGTAGAATAATAAAGAGTCGAGCCTTCTCGGCTCTTTTCATGTTCAAAATTATTTTGTGAAAACTTTCCTTATATCAAGAAAACTTTTAGAAAATATGATATAATAGTTTCGTATAAAATAGAAAAAGGAGTTTTTGTAACATGGCAAAACTTACTGTTAAAGACGTTGAATTGAAAGGCAAAAAAGTCCTTGTTCGCGTTGATTTCAATGTGCCGCTTAAAGACGGAGTTATCACAAATGATAACCGTATCTCAGCTGCTCTTCCAACAATCAAGTATATCCTTGAACATGGTGGACGTGCTATTCTTTTCTCTCACCTTGGACGTGTGAAAGAAGAAGCTGATAAAGAAGGAAAATCTCTTGCACCAGTTGCGGCTGATTTAGCTAAAAAATTAGGTCAAGATGTTGCTTTCCTTCCAGGAGTAACTCGTGGAGCAGAGCTTGAAGCAGCGATCAATGCCCTTAAAGACGGTGAAGTTCTTCTTGTTGAAAACACTCGTTTTGAAGATGTTGACGGCAAGAAAGAATCTAAAAACGATCCAGAACTTGGTAAATATTGGGCAAGCCTTGGAGACGGTATCTTTGTAAATGATGCATTTGGTACAGCTCACCGTGCTCACGCTTCAAATGTTGGTATTTCTGCTAATGTGGACAAAGCAGTTGCAGGTTTCCTTCTTGAAAACGAAATTGCTTATATCAAAGAAGCTGTTGAAAATCCAGTTCGTCCATTTGTAGCAATCCTAGGTGGTTCTAAAGTATCAGACAAGATTGGTGTTATCGAAAATCTTCTTGAAAAAGCTGATAAAGTCCTTATCGGTGGTGGTATGACTTATACTTTCTACAAAGCACAAGGTATCGAAATCGGTAACTCACTTGTAGAAGAAGATAAGTTGGAGGTTGCGAAAGCTCTGCTTGAAAAAGCAAACGGTAAATTGATTTTGCCAGTTGACTCGAAAGAAGCCAATGCTTTTGCGGACTACACTGAAGTAAAAGATACTGAAGGTGAAGCAGTAGACCCTGGTTTCCTTGGACTTGATATCGGTCCTAAATCAATCGCTAAATTTGACCAAGAATTGACTGGTGCGAAAACAGTTGTTTGGAATGGTCCAATGGGTGTCTTTGAAAATCCTGACTTCCAAGCTGGTACAATCGGTGTCATGGACGCTATCGTGAAACAACCAGGCGTGAAATCTATCATCGGTGGTGGTGACTCAGCTGCTGCAGCTATCAATCTTGGTCGAGCAGACAAGTTTTCATGGATCTCTACAGGTGGCGGCGCTAGCATGGAGCTTCTCGAAGGTAAAGAGTTACCAGGACTTGCAGCACTTACCGAAAAATAATTTTAACAGAAGGCGGTTTTTCCGCCTTTTTTATATTTTGTAAATAAACTAGCTAGTTTCTGTATTTTAATTTGCTGTATTCACGGTTTTGAAATAAAATAAGTAAAGGATTGAAAGAGTGTGCTACACACTTGTAAATGTTTTGAAAAGTTGCTAAAATATAATAAGTGTCAAATTTAAAGTAATTTGAACAATCTAATAATTTGAAATAAGGAAGAAAAATGCAAAAAAGAGAAGTATTTGGTTTTCGTAAAAGTAAAATTAGCAAAACGCTTTGTGGCGCTGTTCTAGGGACCGTAGCAGCGGTTTCTATGGCAGGACAACATGTTTTTGCTGATGAAACGACAACAACGACAAGTAAAGTAGATACCACAGCTGTGGTTGGAACCCAAACAGGCAATCCAGCCACTAATTTGCCAGATGCTCAAGGAAATGCGAGCAATGAAGCAGAACAGAGTCAAAAACAAGCTGGAGAGTCAAATGGCTCCATGCCAGTAGAAGTGCCTAAAACTGATGTTAATCAAGCAATAAATAATGCTCAAGCTGCTGGTGTTAATGTTGTCCAAGATGAAACTGTTGATAAAGGGACGGTAAAAACAGCTCAAGAGGCGGATCAAAAAGAAACTGAAATTAAAGAAGACTATGCCAAACAAGCTGAAGACATCAAGAAAACGACAGATCAATATAAGTCGGATGTAGCCGCTCATGAAGCAGAAGTTTCTAAGATCAACGCTGAAAATCAAGCAACTAAAGAACAATATGAGAAGGATATGGCTGCTCACAAAGCAGAGGTTGAACGGATTAATGCCGCCAACGCAGCAGCAAAAGCTGAATACGCAGCTAAATTAGCCCAATATCAAGCTGATTTAGCGGCTATCCGAAAAGCTAATGCCGATAACGAAGCAGATTATCAAACCCAATTAGCCGCCTATCAAGCAGAATTAGAACGTGTTCAAAAAGCCAATGCCGAAGCTAAGGCTGCCTATGAAAAAGCAGTAGCAGAAAATACAGCAGCCAATGCAGCGATTACAGCAGAAAACGAAGCCATCAAACAGCGCAATGCAACAGCAAAAGCTGAATACGCAGCTAAATTAGCCCAATATCAAGCTGATTTAGCGGCTATCCGAAAAGCTAATGCCGATAACGAAGCAGATTACCAAGCCAAGCTGGCAGCTTATCAAACAGAGCTGGCTCGTGTTCAAAAAGCCAATGCCGAAGCTAAGGCTGCCTATGAAAAAGCAGTAGCAGAAAATACAGTGGCCAATGCAGCGATTACAGCAGAAAACAAAGCCATCAAACAGCGCAATACAATCGCAAAAGCAGATTATGAAGCTAAATTAGCTCAATATCAAGCGGATTTAGCTGCGGTGAAAAAAGCTAATGCCGATAACGAAGCAGATTACCAAGCCAAGCTGGCAGCTTATCAAACAGAGCTGGCTCGTGTTCAAAAAGCCAATGCCGAAGCTAAGGCTGCCTATGAAAAAGCAGTAGCAGAAAATACAGTGGCCAATGCAGCGATTACAGCAGAAAACAAAGCCATCAAACAGCGCAATACAATCGCAAAAGCAGATTATGAAGCTAAATTAGCTCAATACCAAGCGGATCTTGCTAAATATCAAAAAGATCTAGCTGAATATCCAAGCAAGCTCAAAGCCTATGAAGATGAACAGGCAGCTATTAAGGCAGCGCTAGCTGAACTAGAAAAACATAAAAATGAAGATGGGAACTTAACTGAACCTTCTGCTCAAAGCTTGGTCTACGATCTTGAACCAAATGCAAATCTATCTTTGACAACAAATGGGAAGTTCCTTAAGGCTTCTGCTGTGGATGATGCATTTAGCAAAAGTACGTCAAAAGGAAAATATGATCAAAAGATCCTGCAGTTAGATGATTTAGATATAAGCAACTTAGAGCAGGTTGATGATGTGGCTTCATCTATGGAACTTTATGGTAATTTTGGCACTAAAGCAGGTTGGACTACAACAGTCAGCAGTTCTGGTGTGGCAAAGTGGGGTTCTGTACTCTTAGAGCGCGGTCAAAGTGCTACGGCAACCTATACTAATCTTCAAAATTCCTACTATAATGGTAAAAAGATTTCTAAAATTGTTTACAAGTATACAGTAGACCCTGAATCAAAATTTAAGGGTCAAAAGGTTTGGTTAGGTATTTTCACTGATCCAACTTTAGGTGTTTTTGCTTCCGCTTATACTGGTCAGGTAGAGCAAAATACTTCCATCTTCATTAAAAATGAATTTACTTTTTATGACGAAGAGGGAAATCCGATCAACTTTGACAATGCCCTGCTATCAGTAGCTTCTCTTAATCGTGAACATAATTCTATTGAAATGGCTAAAGATTATACAGGTAAATTCGTTAAAATTTCAGGGTCATCCATTGGTGAGAAAAATGGTATGATTTATGCAACGGATACCCTAAACTTTAAACAGGGTGAAGGCGGTGCCCGTTGGACTATGTATAAGAACAGTCAATCAGGTTCTGGTTGGGATACTTCAGATGCCCCTAACTCCTGGTATGGTGCAGGTGCTATTAAGATGTCTGGGTCTAATAACAAAGTTACAGTAGGTGCAACCTCCGCAACAAATGTAATGTCCGTTTCTGAAATGCCTAAAGTCAACGGAAAAGACAATACAGAAGGGAAAAAACCAAATATTTGGTACTCCCTCAATGGTAAGATTCGTGCGGTTAATGTTCCTAAGGTGACCAAGGAAAAACCAACACCACCGGTGGAACCAACATCTCCCGCTCAACCAACCTATGAGACCGAAAAACCAATAGAGCCGGCTCCAGTAGCTCCGACTTATGAAGCAAAGCCAACACCGCCAACCAGAACTCCGGACAAGGAAGAGCCCAATAAGCCGACAGAACCCACTTATGAGACCGAAAAACCAATAGAGCCGGCTCCAGTAGCTCCGACTTATAAAGCAAAGCCAACACCGCCAACCAGAACTCCGGACAAGGAAGAGCCCAATAAGCCGACAGAGCCGACTTATGAGACCGAAAAACCAATAGAGCCGGCTCCAGTAGCTCCGACTTATGAAGCAAAGCCAACACCGCCAACCAGAACTCCGGACAAGGAAGAGCCCAATAAGCCGACAGAGCCGACTTATGAGACCGAAAAACCAATAGAGCCAGATCCAGTAGCTCCGACCTATGAAGCAAAGCCAACACCGCCAACCAGAACTCCGGACAAGGAAGAGCCCAATAAGCCGACAGAACCAACTTATGAGACTGAAAAACCAATAGAGCCGGCTCCTGTTGAGCCAAGCTATGAGGCAGAGCCAACACCGCCAACCCCAACACCAGATCAACCGGAACCAAACAAACCTGCTGAACCAACTTATGAGGTGTTACCAACGCCACCAGCAGATCCTGTCTATAAGAAGACGCCTCCGGCTCGGGCTGTACCGACTGTTCACTACCATTACTTTAAGTTAGCCGTACAGCCACAAGTCAATAAAGAAATTAAAAATAATAATGATGCGAATATTGATAAAACGCTGGTAGCTAAACAGTCTATCGTTAAGTTTCAGTTGAAGACGGCTGATCTACCAGCTGGACGGGATAAGACGACTTCCTTTGTTTTAGCCGATCCATTACCCTCTGGCTATCAATTGGATCTTGAGGCAACGAAAGTAGCTAGTCCTGGCTTTGATGTTAGCTATGATTCAGCGACGAATACAGTTACCTTCAAAGCAACTGCACAAACTTTAGCTTCTTTTAATGCGGATCTGACCAAGTCAGTAGCAACGGTTTATCCGACCGTAGTGGGACAAGTCCTTAATGATGGTGCAACTTATAAGAATAACTTCACGCTGACAGTCAATGATGCTTATGGAATTAAATCCAATATCGTTCGTGTGACAACACCGGGCAAACCAAACGATCCGGATAATCCAAGTAACAACTACATCAAACCAAACAAGGTAAACAAGAACAAAGATGGTGTGGTGATTGATGGGAAAACTGTTCTTGCAGGATCAACCAACTATTATGAGCTGACTTGGGATTTGGATCAATACAAAGGAGATAAATCGTCAGCGGATACCATTCAAAAAGGGTTCTATTATGTTGATGATTATCCAGAAGAAGCACTGGATTTACGTCAGGATTTAGTGACGATGAAAGATGCTAATGGAAATCCTGTAACAGGTGTCAGCGTCGCTCATTATAAGAGTGTGGAGACTGCACCTCAAGCAGTTAAAGATATGCTTACCAAAGCCCGTATTCATCCTAAAGGTGCTTTCCAAGTCTTTACGGCAGATGATTCACAAGCGTTTTATGATACTTATGTTAAAACGGGCATCAATTTGACGCTTGTCTCTCCGATGGTGGTGAAAGCACAAATGGGTCAAACAGGTGGCAGCTATGAAAACCGAGCCTACCAAATTGACTTTGGCAATGGTTATGAATCCAATATTGTCACGAATAATGTCCCTAAAATTGATCCTAAAAAGGATGTCACTTTAACATTGGATCCCGCAGACACCAACAATGTGGATGGTCAAACACTTCCGTTAAATACAGTCTTTAATTACCGTTTAATCGGTGGTATCATTCCTTCCAATCATTCAGAAGAGCTCTTTGAATATAGTTTCTCTGATGATTATGATCAAACAGGCGATCAATATACTGGTCAGTATAAGGTCTTTGCCAAGGTTGATATGACTCTTAAAGATGGAACAGTTATCAAATCAGGTGATGATTTAACGAAGTATACGGAAGCAGAAGTTGATTCAGTTAAAGGGATCATTACGATTAAATTCAAGGAAGATTTCTTACGCTCTGTTTCAGTTGATTCAGCCTTCCAAGCCGAAAGCTATGTCCAAATGAAACGGATTGTAGTTGGCACTTTTGAAAATACCTATGTAAATACGGTTAATGGTGTGACTTACGCATCTAATACAGTTCGTACAACGACACCAAAACCGAAAACTCCAACCCCATCAACCCCATCAACTCCAGCTAAACCGAAGCAGGCACTTCATGCTTTAGCTGTTCCAAGCCTTCCAAGAACAGGAACGAGTGTGAGCTATATGCCTTACTTGGGAGTAGCTGCATTGTTAAGTGTTTTAGGCTTAGGACAGTTAAAACGGAAAACAGAGGAGAATGACTAAGTTTTGGTTGGATTGACTTGAGATTTTCCGTTAATTTATGGCTATTTTAATAAGGCTAAAAGATAGATTTTAAGCTTCTGTCTTTTAACCTTATTTTTTGTAATGATTTCAAAATATAGGATTAAAATTTATGCAATAATTATATAGTAATATAGGATAGGAAATAGAAAAAGGAGAAGGTTATGAAAGTCAGTCAATTATCTAAGTATCCCCATATAGGCAAGTTTACAGTTGGGCTCTCAGCAGCTGTTTTATTGTTGATAGTAAGTAAAAACACAGCTAAAGCAGATGCCTATACAGTTCAATATGGTGATTCATTTTATGATATTGCGACAAAATTTGGAATGAGTCCCTATGATTTAGCGGCAAAAAATGGAAAAATAATTTACGATACTATCCTTCCTGTAGATACGTTACAAGTAAATGGCCCAACGGCTACTACTGTTAGTCAGACAAATGCAGTAGCACAACCAACTGCTACAAGTGCAGGTCCAAGTTCTGATACAGAGGATGTGGTACTAAATACGCCTACAACAACAGGAAACTCTTATCCAGTTGGTCAATGCGCTTGGGGTGTAAAAACATTGGCACCTTGGGCTAGTAATTGGTGGGGAAATGCAAAAGATTGGGTTGCCAATGCTGCATACTCAGGCTTTCGTATAGGAACAACTCCTCAAGTTGGAGCCATTGCTGTTTGGGATGGCGGTCAATTTGGACATGTAGCCTATGTAACAGCTGTGGCAAATAATCGCGCAATTCAAGTGCTGGAGTCAAATTACAAAGGTCAAAAACAAGTTAACAATTACCGTGGTTGGTTTGACCCTACAATATTTTATGGAAAGGTAACTTATATTTACCCTTATTGATAAACTTTTCCTATACATAGAAATCATTAAATAATGAAAGTGGAATAGTTAGTTGTTCCACTTTTTTTATTGGAAAAATATAATTCCATAAGAAAGTTCATTATCTTTTCTCTAAAATATGTTAGAATAAAGATAAAAGGAAATGCGTGAATGGGTTATTTTAAGAAGTATAAGTTTGATAAGTCGAAATTTAAATTAGGAATGCGAACCTTTAAAACGGGGGTCGCGGTTTTTATTGTTCTGCTTGTCTTTGGGCTTTTTGGCTGGAAAGGGTTACAGATTGGTGCTCTGACAGCTGTTTTCAGTTTGCGCGAAGATTTTGATAAGAGCGTCCATTTTGGAACCTCTCGTATTTTAGGAAATAGTATTGGTGGTTTGTATGCCTTGCTCTTCTTTCTCATCAATAACCTGTTTCATGAGCAGTTTTGGGTGACCTTACTGGTTGTTCCTCTTTGTACGATGTTAACGATTATGACAAATGTCGCTATGAACAACAAAGCGGGAGTGATTGGTGGTGTTTCTGCCATGCTGATTATTACTTTATCTATTCCCACAGGAGAGACAGTTTTGTATGTATTTGCACGTGTCTTTGAGACGTTCATGGGGGTTTTCGTTGCCATGCTGGTCAATTCTGATGTGGATCGCTTGCGGAAAGTATTGAAATTAAAAAGCGAAGAATAATGTTAGAAAATATAACATGAGTTCTTGACATAGAAATTTTTTCAGATTATAATAGAGTATAAGAAAGGAATTTGCAATGAAGGAAAAAGAATTTCGTCGCAATATGGCTGTTTTTCCTATTGGTAGCGTTATGAAATTGACGGATTTGACAGCACGTCAGATTCGTTATTATGAAGATCAAGAATTGATCAAGCCTGATCGAAATGAAGGAAATCGCCGCATGTATTCATTAAATGATATGGATCGCTTGTTGGAGATTAAAGATTACATTTCAGAAGGTTACAATATTGCTGCGATTAAGCGAAAATATGCCGAGCGCGAAGCGAAATACAAGAAGCCGGTGAGTGAGAAAGACGTTCGTCGAGCCCTTCATAAAGACATTTTACAACAAGGTCGCTTTGCTTCTTCCCTTCCACCATTTGGTCGTATGCATTGACCAATATCAATTTTTTTAAATTTCATAAGGAGATACTCATGCCAATTACAGTAGCTGACATTCGTCGCGAAGTGAAAGAAAAAAATGTTACCTTTATCCGTTTGATGTTTTCGGATGTTTTAGGAACGATGAAAAACGTTGAAATTCCAGCGACCGATGAACAGCTGAATAAAGTTTTGTCAAATAAAGTAATGTTTGACGGTTCTTCCATTGAAGGTTTTGTGCGTATCAATGAGTCAGATATGTACCTTTATCCTGACTTGGATACATGGACGGTTTTCCCTTGGGGAGACGAAAACGGAAGTGTCGCAGGACTGATTTGCGATGTCTATACGACGGAAGGAACGCCTTTTAAAGGAGATCCACGTGGAAATTTAAAACGCGCTTTACGTCACATGGAAGAATTAGGATTCAAATCCTTTAATTTAGGTCCTGAGCCAGAATTTTTCTTATTTAAACTCGATGAGAATGGCGATCCAACTCTTGAAGTGAATGATAAGGGTGGGTACTTTGACCTTGCGCCGACTGATCTGGCTGATAATACACGCCGTGAAATCGTCAATGTCCTTACAACGATGGGATTTGAAGTAGAGGCCAGTCACCATGAAGTAGCAATCGGTCAGCACGAAATTGACTTTAAATACGATGAAGTGCTCCGTGCCTGTGATAAGATTCAATTGTTCAAACTGGTTGTCAAAACAATTGCTCGCAAGCATGGTTTGTACGCAACGTTTATGGCGAAACCAAAATTTGGTATTGCCGGTTCAGGTATGCACTGTAATATGTCACTCTTTAATCAAGATGGTCAGAATGCATTTTTTGATCCGGAAGATCCAAATGGTATGCAATTATCAGAAACAGCGTACTATTTTCTTGGTGGCTTAATTAAGCATGCTTACAATTATACAGCTATCATGAACCCAACTGTCAATTCTTACAAACGTTTGGTTCCGGGGTATGAAGCTCCTGTGTATATTGCTTGGGCAGGACGAAATCGTTCTCCACTTGTTCGCGTGCCAGCTTCACGCGGTATGGGAACACGTTTGGAATTGCGCTCTGTTGACCCAATGGCTAACCCTTATATTGCTATGGCGGTTCTTCTTGAAGTTGGACTTCATGGGGTTGAAAATAAAATCGAAGCCCCTGCTCCGATTGAAGAAAATATCTATGTCATGACAGCAGAAGAGCGCAAAGAAGCGGGTATTACAGACCTTCCTTCTACTCTACATAATGCAGTGAAAGCACTGACAGAAGATGAAGTTGTAAAAGCTGCACTTGGGAACCATATTTATACAAGCTTTGTAGAAGCAAAACGTATCGAATGGGCAAGCTATGCCACTTTCGTTTCCCAATGGGAAGTAGACAACTATCTTGATTTATATTAATAAATTGGAAACGAGGCTTAGAAAAAGTCTCGTTTTCTTGATGAATGAAAAACGACTAATCAGAATAATGCCACTTTTTTCTACAGTTTTGAGCAAATGGCGAAAAAACTGGTATAATGGAGCATATTTATTGAAAATTATGACATTTTCGGTATAATAAACAGAACAAAGGGAGGTGAAGCAGGTGTATCGTGTTATTGAAATGTATGGCAAAGATGAACCGTGGTGGTTTTTCGACGGCTGGGAAGCTAATATCGTATCAGTACAGCATTTTGATAACTATTATGCTGCTTTAAAATATTATAAACGCCAATGGCTGAAGTTGGCAGATTCTTTTCCTTTCTATAAAAGTCGAAGTGATTTGATGTCTATTTTTTGGGATGCAGGAGATTTGCGTTGGTGCGAGGAATGTGGCGACTCTGTTCAGCAGTATCATTCTCTGGCTCTGTTAGAAAATGATACTGTTATTCCTAAAGAAAAAATGCAGCCGGGCTACAATAAACAAAATAGTGAAGAAGAACATCGTGCCTGCTCTCTAACATTTAAATAATTTGCAAAATGGTGATTTTTTCACCATTTTTTATTTTCTTCTGCGAATAGTATAAAGTGAGGAGGAGATATGGTTCAAAATATTGCACAGGCTATTATTTGCCAAGCTAAGGAAGAACAGGCTCAGGATATTTACGTTGTTCCAAAAGAAAATATGTATGAGCTATACATGCGAATTGGCGATGAACGGCGTTTCATCCAACAGTATGCATTTGAAGAGATGGCAGCAGTAATTAGTCATTTCAAGTTTACCGCTGGAATGAATGTCGGCGAAAAACGTAGAAGCCAGTTAGGATCTTGTGATTATCAATATGGTGACAAGCAAACGTCACTACGACTGTCAACAGTAGGGGATTATCGTGGATATGAAAGTCTGGTGATTCGTTTATTACATGATGAAGAGGCAGAGTTGAAGTTTTGGTTTGCTCAAATCCCAGAGTTAAAAGAACGCTTCAAACAGCGAGGGCTTTATCTTTTTTCGGGACCAGTAGGGAGTGGAAAAACAACTCTCATGCACCAACTCGCCCAAGAGCGTTTTGCTGGTCAGCAAATCATGTCCATTGAAGACCCTGTTGAAATCAAGCAGCCTAGCATGTTACAGTTGCAATTAAATGAAGCGATTGGTTTGACTTATGAAAATTTGATTAAACTTTCTCTACGGCACCGACCGGATTTGCTAATCATCGGAGAAATTCGAGATGGGGAGACAGCACGGGCTGTTGTCCGAGCTAGCTTGACAGGAGTGACTGTCTTTTCAACCATTCATGCTAAAAGCGTACGAGGTGTCTATGAACGGTTGTTGGAATTGGGAGTGACAGAAGCCGAGCTGAAAATTGTCTTGCAAGGGATTTGTTACCAACGTTTAATTGCAAAAGGAGGAATAGTGGATTTTGTCAGTGAAAAGTATCAAGAACACGAGCCAATCGACTGGAATAGGCAGATTGATCAGCTTCATGCAGCAGGACATATCAATCTTGAACAAGCAGAAGCGGAAAAAATTATCCACAGTTAAGCAGAAAAAGGTCGTAGAGTTACTGAATAATCTTTTTTCTAGTGGCTTTCATTTGGCAGAAATTATCGACTTTTTGAAGCGAAGTGCCTTGTTAGAAGAAGTCTATGTGGACAGGATGAAAGAGGGGTTGTCAACAGGAAAGTCTTTTTCGGACATCATGGCAAGCTTAGGTTTTTCAGATAATGTAGTAACACAACTTTCGCTGGCAGAATTACACGGAAATCTCTCACTCAGCCTGAGTAAGATTGAGGAATACTTGGAAAATGTCTCAAAAATTAAGAAAAAGTTGGTTGAAGTGGCGACTTATCCCTTTATTTTGTTTGTCTTTTTGATATTCATTATGCTGGGGTTACGTAATTATTTACTCCCGCAACTCGATCGTCAAAATGTAGCAACGCAGATTATCAGTAATTTGCCGCAACTTTTTCTGGGTTCATTAGGAGTAGTCTTTGTTTTGTTAGCGATAGGTTTTTATTGGTTCCAAAAAAACTCAAAAATAACAACATTTGGCTTGTTAGCTCGCCTTCCCTTTTTTGGCGCTTTTATTCAAACGTATTTGACAGCTTATTATGCGAGAGAATGGGGAAATATGATTGGTCAAGGTTTAGAACTTAGTCAGATTTTTCAGATGATGCAAGGACAACGCTCTGCTATGTTTCAAGAAATTGGGAAAGATTTAGAAGTTGCACTGCAAAATGGTCAGGAATTTTCGAAAAGGGTTAAAACATACCCATTTTTTAAAAAGGAATTGGGCTTGATGATCGAATACGGCGAAGTGAAGTCTAGATTGGGGCGTGAATTAGAAGTTTATGCTCAAAAAACATGGGAGACATTTTTTAAACGTGTTCACCAAGCGATGAATGTCATCCAACCACTAGTGTTTGTCTTTGTGGCTTTAATGATTGTATTGTTGTATGCAGCCATGTTGCTGCCAATTTATCAAAATATGGAGGTTCAATTATGAAAAAATTAAAAAGTTTGAAGGTTAAAGGTTTTACTTTAGTAGAGATGTTAGTCGTGCTTCTTATCATCAGTGTTTTGATGCTCTTATTTGTACCGAATTTGACCAAGCAAAAAGAAGCGGTGACGGAAAAAGGAAATGCAGCGGTGGTAAAAGTTGTGGAAAGCCAAGCGGAGCTGTTTGAGGTCAATCACACTAATGAAAAAGCGACACTCTCAAAATTAGTCAACGAAGGTACGATTACAGACAAGCAAGCGGCATCTTATAAGGCTTACTATGCGAAACATACAAAAGAAGCTCGTTCCGTTGCAGATTAAGGGATTTACGCTTTTGGAAAGTTTGCTGACTTTATTTATAACGAGTTTCTTATTGCTTGCTGTATCGGGCTCTGTTCGTTCTTCTTTTGAACAGGTGGAAGAGCAGATTTTCTTTCTGGAGTTTGAGCATTTTTATCGGGAAAGTCAGAAGTTGAGCAGTTCAGCTCAAAGTCAATTGGACATGAATTTTTCTCGCGAGAGGATTTCCAATGGTTACAACCGTTTGGCGGTTCCTCGTTCGATTCAAGCGCCAGAAGATTTGACGCTTCATTTTGATAAGGCAGGTGGTAATTCATCGCTCGGAAAGATTGTCTTTCAGACAAAAAAGCAGACAGTTATGTATCAATTATATCTAGGAAATGGAAAATTTAAGAAAACAATGCGTTAGAGGAACAATTTTATTAGAGGCGCTGCTGGCTTTGGCTGTTTTTGCGACAATTGTGACCCTGTTGTTGGGACAAATTCACCAGTCTCGAAAAGCAGAAAATGACTTGCTTAGAGAAGAAGAAGTTTTAAGGGTAGCTAAAATGGCTTTGCAGACAAAGCAAAGCCATTTGACAATGAATGGTATTGAAGTGCGTGTTGAAACAAGTCAACAAGGTATTCAAATTTATCATGGGAAGGAGCTGATTCTCGGTGTTCAAGGCAAATAAAGTGAAAGCTTTTACCCTTTTAGAGGCTCTGATTGCCTTATTTGTACTCAGCGGAAGTGTGCTGCTTTTTCAGTCAATGACGCGTCTTCTGGCTTTTGAAGTTCAAGCCCGGCAACATAGTGAACAACGAGAATGGCTTTTGTTTGCTGATCAACTAGAAGCAGAGTTGGCTCGTTCTTCATTTGAAAAGGTGGAGAATAATCGTTTATATATGAAACAGGACGGCAAGGTGATTGCATTTGGAAAGTCAAGTGGACGTGATTTTAGAAAAACCAATGCGAATGGGAAAGGTTACCAGCCGATGGTTTATGATGTGAAAAAAGCAGAAATCTCACAGAAAAATGAGCTGATTCATGTCAGACTGACGTTTAGGCGAGGATTAGAAAGGGAGTTTGTCTATCGTGTGGAAACAGAAAGTTAAAGCGGGCATTATGCTCTATGCCCTCTTTATAGCGGCAGTTTTTAGCTTGCTTTTGCAATTTTACCTTCATCGTCAAACTGCTAATCACAGGAATTTCACCCTAAACCGAGAACGAACACAGGCTTATGCAATGGCTCTTCTAGCCAACGAAAATTCTAAGCAAAGAGAATTTGATAAAGGGCATGTCCAAGACCAAAAGGGTGAGAAAGAGCTCATCCTGACAGTAACAATGAAGTCTGGTCGCCGTTATCAATTTTCCTTTCCGACTGAAAAAGTAAAGCAGACGGGTAAAGAATTGAATAAATGATGTGCGTGCAACAGAGTAAACTCGCAAAAAAAGCTAAATTTTGGTATGATAGGGAGCGGAGGATGCTATGAATTTTGAAAAAATTGAACAGGCCTATGCGCTCTTGTTAGAAAATGTCCAAGAAATCCAAAATGAGCTTTTAACGAGCTTTTATGATGCTTTGATAGAGCAAAATGGCAGCTATCTGGACGGGAATATCGAACTAGATAGTGTTCGACAGAACAATGAAAAACTAAAAGTGTTGAAATTAAACAAAGAAGAATGGCGACGAGCATACCAATTTTTGCTGATGAAAGCGGCTCAAACAGAGCCTTTGCAAGCAAATCATCAATTCACTCCAGATTCTATTGGATTTATCTTAACCTTTCTCATTGATCAATTGAGTAAAAAAGAACACATTGATATTTTAGAAATTGGTAGTGGAATGGGGAATTTAGCTGAGACGATTCTCAATAATACACAAAAAAACGTGGATTATCTAGGGCTGGAATTGGACGATCTGTTAATTGATATATCAGCCAGTATCGCAGATGTGATGGATGCAAAAGTTAGTTTTGTGCAAGGTGATGCGGTGCGCCCGCAAGTATTGAAAGAAAGCGATGTGATTATCAGTGATTTACCAGTTGGCTTTTATCCTGATGATAACATTGCGGCGCGCTATGAAGTGGCTAGTACACAAGAGCATACCTATGCTCATCATCTGTTAATGGAGCAATCGCTCAAGTATCTCAAACCAGATGGCTATGCTATTTTCCTTGCCCCCAATGATTTATTGAGCAGCTCACAAAGTGATTTATTGAAGAAATGGCTACAAAAGCATGCCCAGATAGTTGCGATGATTGCATTGCCAGAAGCACTCTTTGGAAATGCCGCTTATGCCAAGACAATTTTTGTGCTGAAAAAGCAAGAAGAACAAGCTGTTCAACCGTTTGTTTATGCTTTGTCTGATTTGCAAGATCAGAACGATTTATTGGAATTTAGCGAAAAGTTTCAAAATTGGAGCAGAGAAAGTGAAATTTAAACAAGTTTTTGATATAATAAATGAAAACGCTTAAAAGAGGTAATTTATGTCAAAAACAATTTCAATCAATGCTGGAAGTTCAAGTCTAAAATGGCAATTATACGAAATGCCAGCTGAAAAAGTCATTGCCAAAGGACTGATTGAACGGATTGGTCTCAAAGACTCCATTTCAACAGTGAAATTTGACGGTCGTGCAGAAAAGCAAATTTTAGATATTGATGACCATACGCAAGCTGTAAAAATTTTATTAGATGACTTGATGCGCTTTGGTATTATCAAATCCTATGATGAAATCACGGGTGTTGGTCATCGTGTCGTGGCAGGTGGTGAATACTTCAAAGAATCTGCACTGGTTGATAGCGAAGAGGTGATTCAAAAAGTAGAAGAATTAGCACTTCTTGCACCACTTCATAACAAAGCAAATGCAGCAGGAATTCGTGCTTTTAAAGAATTGTTACCGGATATTACAAGTGTTGTTGTATTTGACACATCTTTCCATACAACAATGCCAGAAAAAGCCTACCGCTATCCATTGCCAACCAAATATTATATAGAAAACAAAGTCCGGAAATATGGCGCTCATGGTACAAGTCATCAGTATGTTGCCAAGGAAGCAGCAAAGGCGCTTGGAAAGCCACTTGAAGAGTTGAAGCTAATTACTTGCCATATTGGGAATGGTGCTTCCATTACAGCGGTTGATCAAGGAATTTCTGTAGATACTTCAATGGGCTTTACTCCGCTAGGTGGCGTGATGATGGGAACTCGCACAGGGGATATTGATCCGGCGATTATTCCTTATTTGATAGAGCATACAGAAGATTTTAATACACCAGAAGACATCAATTATATTTTAAACAAACAGTCTGGGCTTTTAGGAGTATCTGAAACATCAAGTGATATGCGCGACATTATTGCAGGAATGCATGAAGGCAATCATAATTGTAAACTGGCTTTTGACATTTTTGTTGATCGCATTCAAAAACATATCGGTCAATATTTTGCTGTTTTAAATGGTGCGGATGCGATTATTTTCACAGCTGGCATCGGAGAAAATTCTGATGAGGTGCGCGAAGCTGTTATTTCAGGTCTATCGTGGTTTGGTTGTGATATTTTACCGGAAAAAAATGTACGTGGAGCTGAAGGGATCATCTCAAGTGATGCTGCTAAGGTGAAAGTGCTTGTCATTCCTACAGATGAAGAATTAGTTATTGCACGTGATGTTGAGCGATTCAAAAACCAAAAATAAAACTTGGAATTTACAAGTCATAATATTTAAGAAGAGAAGCTGAGACAGACAGCCATGAGTGCGCAGCAATCATGGCTGTCTGTCTCACTCTCTTTCATTTTTAGTTTGAAAAAAGATTGTTGAAGTGATTACCTAATGCTCCTGGAACATAAAATGTGAATAAAAATGTCTGAATCAACCGTACAGGTAGGAGAATGAGCTGTTTAAAAGTCTTTTGATTTCCTCTATACTTTCTTTTTGAACTATACCAATTTTCTTGTTGACAAATTCACAATAAAATTATATACTGATTTCGCTTGTTTTGGATAGCTGTGATTAGACTATACCAATTTATAAAACGAAGGAGGAGATAGCAGACTTCTGAAAGTTGTTTGCTATAAATAATAGTATGTGTGGAATCGTTGGAGTTGTTGGAAATCGAAATGCAACAGATATTTTAATGCAAGGTCTAGAAAAATTAGAATATCGGGGTTATGATTCGGCTGGGATTTTTGTGACCAATGGAAAAACATCTAGTTTGGTGAAATCAGTTGGTCGCATAGCTGATCTTCGTGCAAAAATCGGAATTGACGTGGCTGGAACTGCTGGTATTGGGCATACACGCTGGGCAACGCATGGAAAACCAAGCGAAAGCAATGCGCATCCACATACTTCTCAAACTGGACGCTTTGTTTTGGTGCATAATGGTGTGATTGAAAATTACCTTGACATCAAGAACACTTATCTCGCTGGACATGATTTAAAAGGTCAAACGGATACAGAAATTGCGGTTCACTTGATTGGAAAATTCGTTGAGGAAGAGGATTTATCAGTTCTTGAAGCATTCAAAAAAGCTCTTCATATTATCGAAGGCTCTTATGCTTTTGCTTTGATTGATGCAAAAGATGCAGATACAGTTTATGTTGCCAAAAATAAATCCCCTCTTTTGGTTGGCTTAGGAGAAGGCTACAATATGGTCTGCTCAGATGCTATGGCAATGATTCGTGAAACAAGTGAATTTATGGAAATTCACGACAAAGAATTGGTCATTGTGACAAAAGACAATGTCCAAGTGCAAGACTATGACGGTAATCCTATTGAGCGTGAAAGCTACACGGCAGAGCTTGATTTGTCTGACATTGGTAAAGGCACTTATCCTTACTACATGTTGAAGGAGATTGATGAGCAGCCAACTGTGATGCGCAAACTCATTCAAGCTTACACCGATGAAGATGATCAAGTTTCAGTAGATCCAGCCATTATCAAAGCTGTTCAAGAAGCGGACCGTTTGTACATTCTTGCGGCTGGGACATCTTACCATGCTGGTTTTGCGACCAAGCGCATGCTAGAAGAATTAACGGATACACCGGTCGAATTGGGAATTTCTTCTGAGTGGGGCTACAGATGGCCATTGCTTAGCAAGAAACCAATGTTTATCTTGATTAGCCAATCTGGCGAAACAGCCGACAGCCGTCAGGTCTTGGTCAAAGCCAATGCTATGGGAATTCCAAGCTTGACTGTAACCAATGTACCGGGTTCAACGTTGTCTCGTGAAGCGACTCACACGATGCTACTTCATGCAGGACCAGAGATTGCGGTTGCTTCTACAAAAGCTTACACAGCACAAATTGCGACTCTAGCATTCCTTGCGAAAGCAGTTGGCGATGCCAATGACAATGAAAAAGCGAAAACGTTTGATTTAGTGCATGAATTATCCATTGTAGCGCAAGCAATTGAAGCTACACTATCTGAAAAAGACGGTATTGACGAAAAAGTGCGTGATTTACTCGCTACAACACGCAATGCTTTCTATATCGGTCGTGGTCAAGATTATTATGTTGCTATGGAAGCTAGTCTAAAGCTAAAAGAAATTTCTTATATTCAGTGTGAAGGATTTGCAGCAGGAGAATTAAAACATGGAACTATTTCCTTGATTGAAGACGGTACGCCAGTATTAGCCTTGATTTCTTCTGACGAGCAATTGGCCAGCCATACTCGTGGAAATGTGTCAGAGGTCGTAGCGCGTGGTGCAAATGTCTTGACCATTGTGGAAGAAAACGTGGCAAAAGAAGGGGACGATATTGTTTTGATGTCTGTTCATCCATATTTATCACCAATTTCTATGGTTGTGCCGACACAGTTGATTGCCTATTTTGCAACATTGCATCGTGGACTTGACGTAGATAAACCACGGAATTTAGCTAAGTCTGTGACAGTTGAATAATACCTATGAAGAATCATCAAGTGTTGACTTGGTGATTTTTTGTTCCATTGAGATAAAGTAGAAGTATGATTTTAAAAAATTATGTAAAATATAAAATTTTAAACTAGAAAGACTAATATTAAAGTAAAGCCAGTCAGAAAAGAAAAACAAAAATTATGTAAATTTTTTCTAAAAATCTATTGACTTTTTTATTTTTATAGTATATAATTACATTTGTAAACAGAAAGGAATAAAATCCGTTACACTCATCCAAACAAGATGAAATTCTTAGCTGCGCTCAGTTAAAGGGATTTCATCTCTATTTCGGGAGAGGATTAAAATTATGTAAAATATTAACTGCCTTTTATAAATATAAATCCAAAAGATAGAGTTGCTCACTTTGTCTTATATTTTAAGCAGTTGCAAAAATTATGTAAAATAACAAGTGAGGTACAGATATGAACAACAACTACAACAACTTTGATAACATGGATGATCTTTTCAATCAATTGATGGGAAGAATGGGCGGTTTTAATAGTGAAAATCGGCGTTATCTCATCAATGGACGTGAAGTAACACCAGAGGAATTTGCACAATACCGTGCAACGGGAAAACTTCCGAAACAGGCAATGGAGGCTCAAAATCCACAAATGCAAACGCAAACAGGCAATCCAAAACAAGATGGCATTTTAGCAAAATTGGGTCGCAATTTGACAGAGGAAGCGCGTCAAGATATGCTAGATCCCGTCATTGGACGTAACAAGGAAATTCAAGAAACAGCAGAAATTCTGTCTCGTCGGACGAAAAACAATCCAGTTCTAGTCGGAGATGCTGGAGTTGGTAAGACTGCAGTTGTTGAAGGTTTGGCGCAGGCGATTGTTAATGGTGATGTTCCTGCTGCTATTAAGAATAAAGAAATTATTTCTGTAGATATTTCGGGATTAGAAGCAGGTACACAGTATCGTGGTAGCTTTGAAGAAAATATTCAAAATTTGGTTTCTGAAGTAAAAGAAGCGGGCAATGTTATTCTCTTCTTTGATGAAATTCATCAAATCCTCGGTGCTGGAAGCACAGGTGGAGATAGTGGCTCTAAAGGTTTGGCGGATATTTTGAAACCAGCCCTTTCTCGCGGGGATTTAACGGTGATTGGTGCGACAACGCAAGATGAATACCGCAACACCATTTTGAAAAATGCAGCTCTGGCTCGTCGTTTCAATGAAGTAAAGGTAAATGCTCCTTCTGCAGAAGATACTTATAAGATTTTGCAAGGAATTCGTGATTTGTACGAAAAACACCACAATGTTATCTTGCCAGATGAAGTGTTAAAAGCAGCTGTGGATTATTCGATTCAATATATTCCGCAACGCAGTTTGCCAGATAAAGCGATTGACCTAGTGGATGTGACAGCAGCTCACTTGGCAGCTCAACACCCTGTTACAGACGTACACGCCGTGGAACGTGAAATCGCAGAGCAAAAGGCCAAACAAGAAGCTGCAGTTGAAAAAGAAGATTTTGAAACGGCTTTGAATGCTAAGATGCGCATTGAAGAGCTGGAAAAGAAAATTGAAAATCATACAGAAGACATGAAAGTGACAGCAACTGTCAATGATGTGGCAGAGTCTGTAGAACGCATGACGGGTATTCCTGTTTCCCAAATGGGCAGCAGCGATATTGAGCGCTTGAAAGAGATGAATGCGCGCCTGAAAACAAAAGTCATCGGACAAAATGAAGCAGTTGAAGCGGTGGCGCGTGCTATTCGGAGAAATCGTGCAGGTTTTGATGAAGGCAATCGTCCGATTGGTAGCTTCCTCTTTGTCGGACCAACTGGTGTCGGAAAAACAGAGCTAGCTAAGCAATTAGCGCTTGATATGTTTGGTACAAAAGACGCGATTATCCGTTTGGATATGTCTGAATACTCTGACCGTACAGCTGTGTCGAAGCTGATTGGTACAACAGCTGGTTATGTGGGATATGATGACAACAGCAATACCTTGACAGAACGTGTTCGTCGCAATCCATACTCGATCATTTTGCTGGACGAAATCGAAAAAGCTGATTCGCAAGTCATCACGCTGTTACTACAAGTCTTAGATGATGGGCGTTTGACAGATGGACAAGGAAATACTGTCAATTTTAAGAATACGGTTATTATTGCTACTTCTAACGCAGGATTTGGCTATGAAAGCTTTACAGGTGACGAAGAAAAAGATATGAAAATTATGGATCGATTGAAACCATACTTCCGTCCAGAATTCTTGAATCGGTTCAATGCAGTTATTGAATTCTCACACCTTGGTAAAGAAGACTTGGCTGAAATTGTTGAATTGATGCTAGATGAAGTCAACCAAACGCTTGCTAAGAAAGACATCACTCTGACGGTAACGGATGCCGCAAAAGCTTACCTAGCAGAAGAAGGTTACGATGAAGTCATGGGTGTTCGTCCGCTTCGCCGTGTGATTGAACAACAAATCCGTGACAAAGTAACCGACTATCATCTGGATCATTTGGATGTAAAACATCTCTTAGCTGACCTTAAAGATGATGAATTAGTCATTGAGGAAGCAACAGATGATTCAGCTACAAAAGCATAATTCTCCAGAGAAGTGGGCGGTTTCCTATGATTGTAGAACAATCATGGAAGCTGTTCAGCTTCTTTTTTTATTCACCCTATTTTTCACAGTCCAAGAGTGAACAGTTGCTTGTGTAATTCTTGGTCTTTTTGTTACCGCTTACATGGTTTATAATAGGCTTATAAAGAACAAATAAAATAGAAAAAGGAGAGTTAAAATGAACATCATTTTAAACATTCTGAACTGGTTCTCGCAAAATATTTTGCAGAATCCGGCCTTCTTTGTAGGTCTCTTGGTTCTCATTGGCTATGCGTTATTGAAAAAACCAGCGCATGATGTCTATGCTGGTTTCATCAAAGCGACAGTTGGTTATATGCTGTTGAACGTTGGTGCTGGAGGTTTGGTAACAACTTTCCGTCCGATTTTGGCGGCTTTGAACTTTAAGTTTAAGATTGGTGCCGCGGTTATTGACCCATACTTTGGACTAACAGCGGCAAATACAAAGATTGCAGAAGAATTTCCAAACTTTGTCGGAGCAGCAACAACAGCACTTTTGATTGGTTTTGGTGTCAATATCCTGCTCGTTGCTCTTCGGAAAATTACGAAAGTACGGACGCTGTTCATTACAGGTCATATCATGGTTCAACAAGCAGCGACCGTTTCATTGATGGTTCTTCTCCTTGTTCCTCAATTGCGTAATAGCTGGGGCGTGCTGGCAATCGGTGTCATCTGTGGACTTTACTGGGCAGTCAGCTCTAATATGACAGTAGAAGCAACACAACGTTTAACTGGTGGCGGTGGTTTTGCGATTGGTCACCAACAACAGTTTGCGATTTGGTTTGTGGATAAAGTTGCAAGCAAATTTGGCAAGAAAGAAGAAAATCTTGACAATTTGAAGTTGCCAAAATTCTTGTCTATTTTCCATGATACAGTGGTTGCTTCGGCGACATTGATGTTGGTTTTCTTTGGAGCCATTCTCTTAATCTTGGGTCCAGATATCATGTCAAATGCAAAAGTTATCACATCAGGTACAGTTTACAATTCTGCTAAGCAAGACTTTTACATGTATATCATTCAAACAGCCTTCACTTTCTCCGTTTATCTCTTTGTCTTGATGCAAGGTGTACGGATGTTCGTAGCAGAATTGACCAATGCCTTCCAAGGTATCTCTAACAAATTGCTTCCTGGTTCATTCCCAGCTGTGGACGTTGCAGCTTCTTACGGTTTTGGTTCACCAAATGCGGTGCTTTCAGGATTTGCTTTCGGTTTGATTGGACAATTGATTACCATTATGCTCTTAATTGTCTTTAAGAATCCAATTCTGATTATCACCGGTTTCGTTCCAGTATTCTTTGACAATGCAGCGATTGCAGTTTATGCGGATAAACGTGGTGGCTGGAAAGCAGCGGTTATCCTGTCCTTTATCTCAGGGGTGCTACAAGTAGCGCTTGGTGCTCTCTGTGTGGCGCTTCTCGGTCTTGCTTCTTACGGCGGTTACCATGGAAATATTGACTTTGAATTCCCATGGCTTGGATTTGGCTATCTTTTCAAATATCTTGGCATTGTAGGTTACATTCTTGTTTGTGTATTCTTGCTGATTATTCCACAACTACAATTTGCCAAAGCAAAAGACAAGGAAGCCTACTATCGTGGTGATGTTCAAGCAGAAGAATAAAAATAGATTTAAATATTGGAGGAAAATAATATGGTTAAGGTATTAACAGCGTGCGGAAATGGCATGGGCTCATCTATGGTGATTAAGATGAAAGTAGAAAATGCTCTGCGAAAATTAGGACAAACAGATTTTACCGTCAATTCTTGCAGTGTTGGAGAAGCAAAAAGCCTTGCTTCTGGTTATGATATTGTCATTGCTTCTCTTCATTTGATTCATGAATTGGATGGACGGACAAATGGTAAATTGATTGGTCTGGATAATCTGATGGATGACAAAGAAATTACTGAAAAATTGTCTCAGGTACTAAAGTGATGAGGACGACTGACCTTGTCATAAGATTGATACAATAGGAAAGGATGAGGGGCTTAGAGCAAATGCTCTAGCCTCATTCACTTAACAAGAATAGAACTTGGACGAAAATGTTAGAACGGATAGGAAGCGGTAGTTTCTTTAGAAAAGGACTTTTTCTTATTCTTATAACTGATGAAAGGAAACATGATGAACCTAAAGCAAGCATTGATTGAAAATAACTCCATTCGTTTAGGTCTTTCTGCTTCAACTTGGCAAGAAGCGGTCAAACTTGCTGTTGACCCTTTGATTGAAAGTGGAGCTGTTAAGCCTGAATATTATGATGCTATCATCGAATCCACAGAAGGATATGGTCCTTACTATATTTTGATGCCCGGTATGGCTATGCCGCATGCACGCCCAGAAGCTGGTGTTCAAAGAGATGCTTTCTCTTTGGTGACGTTGAAGGAGCCTGTAACTTTCTCGGACGGAAAAGGCGTGAGTGTTTTGTTAGCTCTTGCAGCAACGAGTTCAAAAATTCATACGAGTGTTGCAATTCCACAAATCATTGCTCTTTTTGAATTGGAAAATTCTATTAATCGTTTGTTAGCTTGTCAAACAGAAGCAGAAGTTCTAGCTTTGATTGATGAGTCAAAAAATAGTCCTTATTTAGAAGGATTGGATTTAGATAGTTAGTAAATGGTTGTGTTTCAATATATTAGAAAATAGAAAGTGAGAAAATGATGTCAAAACATATTCCAAATTTACAAGTTGCACTGGATCATTCCGATTTGCAAGGAGCTATTAAAGCAGCTGTCTCGGTAGGTCATGAAGTAGATGTTATTGAAGCAGGAACAGTTTGCCTCTTGCAAGTCGGCAGTGAGTTGGTAGAAGTGCTGCGTAGTTTATTTCCTGATAAAATCATCGTAGCTGATACTAAATGTGCTGACGCTGGTGGTACGGTTGCCAAAAATAATGCCGTTCGCGGAGCGGACTGGATGACTTGCATTTGCTGTGCAACAATTCCAACTATGAAAGCCGCTCTAAAAGCGATTCAAGAAGAACGTGGCGAGCGCGGTGAGATTCAAATTGAACTTTACGGCGATTGGACTTATGAGCAAGCTCAGACTTGGCTTGATGCTGGCATTTCACAAGCCATTTATCACCAATCACGCGATGCTCTTCTTGCTGGCGAAACTTGGGGTGAAAAAGATCTCAATAAAGTTAAGAAATTGATTGAAATGGGCTTTCGTGTGTCTGTGACAGGTGGTTTGAATGTGGATACACTCAAACTCTTTGAAGGAGTGGATGTCTTTACCTTTATTGCTGGACGCGGAATAACAGAAGCTGAAAATCCAGCAGCAGCTGCGCGTGCTTTCAAAGACGAAATCAAGCGAATCTGGGGGTAAACTATGACACGTCCGATTGGAATTTATGAAAAGGCAACGCCTAAGCATTTTTCTTGGCGGGAACGGTTAGAATTTGCCAAGGAAATGGGATTTGATTTTGTGGAAATGTCGGTTGATGAAAGTGACGCTCGGCTGGCGCGTCTCGCTTGGTCTAAAAAAGAACGTCTAGAAATTGTCAAAGCTATCTATGATACAGGTGTGCGGATTCCAAGTATTTGCTTTAGTGGACATCGGCGTTATCCATTAGGCTCAAACAATCCTGAGTTAGAAGCAAAATCGCTTGAAACGATGAAACAATGTATCAAGTTAGCACAGGATTTAGGTGTGCGGGTCATTCAATTAGCAGGTTATGATGTTTATTACGAAGAGAAATCACCTGAAACGCGTGCTCGTTTCTTAAAAAATCTGCGTCTAGCATGTGATTGGGCTGAACAGGCACAAGTTATGTTGGCGATTGAAATCATGGATGACCCATTTATCAACAGCATTGAAAAATATCTGGCTGTGGCGAAAGAAATCAATTCGCCTTATCTCTTTGTCTATCCAGATACAGGTAATGTTTCTGCTTGGCATAATGACCTCTGGAGTGAATTTTACCTTGGTCATCAGGCAATTGCTGCGCTGCACTTAAAAGATACCTATGCCGTGACGGAGCATTCTAAAGGGCAATTTCGAGATGTACCTTTTGGGGAAGGCTGTGTCAATTGGGAAGAAATGTTTGCTGTTTTGAAGAAAACCAATTACCAAGGTCCGTTCTTGATTGAAATGTGGTCTGAGAATTGCGAAACGGTGGAAGAAACCAAAGCTGCTATCAAAGAAGCGCAAGATTTCCTTTATCCACTCATTGAGAAAGCGGGGTTATGTGAATGTTAGTACCAGAATTACGAGAACGTGTTTATAAAGCCAATATGGAGCTTCCAGAGCATGGTTTGGTGAAATTTACCTGGGGAAATGTTTCGGCAATTGATCGTGAGAAGGGCTTGATTGCCATTAAACCTTCTGGTGTAGCGTATGAAAAATTATCTCCAGAAAATATGGTTGTGACTGATTTGGACGGTAATATTGTCGAAGGAGACCTGAATCCGTCGTCAGATTTGCCGACGCATGTGGAACTGTACAAAGCATTTCCAGAAGTGGGTGGCATTGTTCATACGCACTCGACAGAAGGAGTGGCTTGGGCGCAAGCAGGGCGTGATATTCCATGCTATGGCACCACGCACGCTGATACTTTCTACGGTCCAATTCCATGCGCTCGTGCCTTGACACCAGAGGAAATCAATGGCGAGTACGAAAAAGAAACTGGGAAAGTCATTATCGAAGAATTTGCCAAACGTGGCTTAGATCCGCTCGCAGTAGCAGCTGTAACCGTCCGCAATCACGGACCATTTGCTTGGGGCAAGGACGAAAAAGCGGCCGTCTATAATGCAGTTGTCCTTGAAGAAGCCGCTCGTATGGCACGCTACACAGAAGCTATCAATCCAGAAGTGACGGAAGTGCCGCAAGATCTCAAAGATAAGCATTACCTGCGAAAACATGGAAAGAATGCTTACTACGGACAGAAAAAATAATTATGAAAAATCAAGGAGAAGGACGACTACCATGATTGAGAGCAGTCATGATGCCGGTTCCTCGCCTTGCTTTTCTCATTTTGCTATGAAAAAGCGCTAAAAATGACCAAAATAACGAATAAATTCTTTCGATTTCATGTGAATGATGTGTGAAAAGATGTTATAATGGTTTGCAATCCCTTTCAAGGAGTAAATGATGATATTATTGGATCAAACAAGTTGTGACTTACTAAAATACCTCATTCAGTTGGAAGAGCCAGAAACGATTATGACCATTTCACGGGCAACCAATCAATCGCGGAGGAAAATCTATTATCATTTAGAAAAAATCAATGATGCTTTAGCGGATGTCGGCGAAGTCATTAGTAGCCGTCCGAGAGTAGGGATTGTCTTAACCGCACACCAAAAAGAACTCTGTCAAGAGTTATTGGAAGGCGTTGATTTTTATAGCTATGTCATGAGCATGACCGAGCGTATGCAGCTGACTGTGCTTTATATCTGTATTGCTAAGGAGCGTGTGACTATTGAAAAGCTAATGGAATTGACAGAAGTATCCCGCAATACGGTTCTCAATGATTTGAATGAAATCCGCAATCAGTTGGCTTCGGAGCAGTATCAAGTCAATCTCACTTCCACAAAAGCACAAGGATATTTTTTGAAGTGCCACCCGCTCAATAAGATTCAGTACGTTCATTCTCTTTTGTATGACATTTTTGCAGAGGGAAATCATAGTTTTGTGATGATTTTGACAGAAAAGATAAAAGAATTTATCGGAGAAGATTTACTTTTGTCCGATGAATTGCAAGATTTTCTCAATCAAAGAGTGCAAGATGTGGAGCAGGATTTAGGCAAGAAAATCAATCGCCATGAAATCAAATTCATGCTGCAAGTTTTGCCCTATCTGCTGTTGAGCTGTCGCAATATGGCTTTAAATGAGGAAGAGCAGGAAGACTTGAAGCGTGAGTTTACCTTGATTCGCAAGCGGATAGAATACCAAGCAGCCAAGAATTTGAATAGTAATTTAGGGGCAACATTTGGCTTGCAATTAAATGATATTGAAATTTCTCTCTTAGCCGTTCTTTTGCTTTCTTACCGGAAAGATCGGGATATTCATGCAACCAGTCAAGATTTTGTCCAATTAAAAGAAGCGATTGATGAGTTTATTTGGCGGTTTGAAGTCAGTTCGCATTTTGAAATTGAAAATAAAGAAGATTTGTTGCGAAATTTATTGACGCACTGCAAGGCTTTGCTGTTTCGTAAAACCTACGGCATTCTGTCTAAAAATCCATTGACACGACAGATCAAGGAAAAATATGCAGATTTGTTTGCAGTCACCAAGTCTTGCTCTGTGATTTTGGAGGAAGCATGGCTTATTTCACTAACTGATGATGAAGTTGCTTATCTTGCTCTTCATATGGGTGGATTCTTAAAACATAATCGTGCTGAAAAACAAGATGCCAAACGGATTTATTTAGTCTGTGATGAAGGAGTCGCTGTTCAGAAATTGCTACTCAAACAGTGCTTGTATCATCTACCAAATGAAAATTTAAGTGCTGTTTTTACGACAGAACAATTCAAAAGCGTCGAAGACATTTTAGATGTGGATTTATTAATTACGACAAATGACGGATTGGAAACTACTCTGCCAACGATACAGGTTCAGCCCATTTTGGACTACGAGGATGTATTGAATATTACTTCTTTTGTGAAAGATCAAACTCTTTCTACTAAAGGCGTGCGATTTAGTCAAGAGTTAGAACGACTTTTGTCACAATACCTCAAGGATTCAACTCGTACACAAGAGCTGAAAAATAAAATTCAAAAACTTGTCAACGAAGAATTATTATCAACTTCAACGGAAGAATGAAAGAATAAGATGACTGGCTAGGGATAAAAATCCCGGCTTTTTTAGTTGTGAAAAATAGTCCAATCTTGAACACAGACATGTGCTTTATTTGGTCTTTTTTAATCTATTGAAGGGAGTTATACTAAGAATGTAGAATAAAATATCTTGAGGAGGATAAGCAATGCCAAATGTAAAAGAAATCACAAGAGAATCTTGGATTTTATCCACTTTCCCAGAATGGGGAACATGGCTCAATGAAGAAATTGAAGAAGAAGTTGTGCCAGAAGGCAACTTTGCTATGTGGTGGCTAGGCAACTGCGGTGTCTGGATTAAGACACCTGGTGGTGCAAATGTTGTCATGGATCTCTGGTCCAACCGCGGAAAATCAACCAAAAAGGTCAAAGACATGGTGCGTGGTCACCAAATGGCCAATATGGCTGGTGTCCGCAAATTGCAACCAAATCTCCGTGTGCAACCAATGGTGATTGACCCATTTGCGATTAACGAACTGGACTATTACCTTGTTTCTCATTTCCACAGCGACCATATTGACATCAATACTGCTGCAGCTATCGTCAACAATCCAAAATTAAATCATGTGAAGTTTGTCGGTCCTTACGAATGTGGCGAAATTTGGAAAAAATGGGGTGTTCCAGAAGAACGTATTATGATTATCAAACCGGGCGAAAGCTTCGAGTTTAAAGATATAAAGGTTACAGCTGTGGAATCCTTTGACCGAACTTGCTTGGTCACACTTCCAGTTGATGGTGCAGATGCTCAAGATGGTGAGCTGAAGGGGCTTGCTGTAACTGACGAAGAAATGGCGCGTAAAGCAGTCAACTACGTCTTTGAAACACCGGGCGGTACGATTTATCATGGTGCAGATTCTCACTTCTCAAACTATTTTGCCAAACACGGAAAAGATTTCAAGATTGATGTGGCTATTAATAACTATGGTGATAACCCAATCGGTATTCAAGATAAGATGACTTCGATTGATTTGCTTCGTATGGCTGAAAACCTTCGTGCCAAAGTTATTATTCCAGTTCATTATGATATCTGGTCTAACTTCATGGCTTCAACGGACGAGATTTTAGCCTTGTGGAAGATGCGCAAAGAGCGCCTCCAATATCAATTCCACCCATTCATCTGGGAAGTTGGTGGTAAATATACCTATCCGCAAGACAAAGACAGAATTGAATACCACCATCCACGTGGCTTTGATGATTGCTTCGAGCACGATTCGAATATTCAATTTAAGGCTTTACTATAAAAAATTAAGTGGGAATTATCCGTATACATTGCGATATGCGGATAATTTTCATATAATGATAGTGTAGAAAAAATAGCTACTGAAAGGGTAGTAGTATTATAAAAGGAGAATTCAATGTCAAATTTATCTGTCAATGCCATTCGTTTCTTAGGAATTGATGCCATTGAAAAATCAAAATCTGGGCATCCAGGTGTTGTCATGGGCGCAGCACCGATGGCTTATGACTTGTTTACCAAGCAAATGCGTGTGAATCCAGAAGTACCAAATTGGGTCAATCGTGACCGTTTTATCTTGTCAGCAGGTCATGGGTCTATGTTGCTCTATGCACTTCTTCACTTGTCTGGTTTTCAAGATGTCACTATGGACGAAATCAAGAACTTCCGTCAATGGGGTTCTAAAACGCCTGGTCATCCAGAATTTGGACATACAGCTGGCGTAGATGCGACAACTGGACCCCTCGGTCAAGGAATTTCGATGGCAACTGGTTTTGCGCAAGCAGAACGTTTCCTAGCTGCTAAGTACAACCGTGAAGGCTATAATATCTTTGACCACTATACGTATGTCATCTGTGGTGACGGGGACTTAATGGAAGGTGTGTCTGCTGAAGCAGCTTCTTATGCTGGACTGCAAAAGCTAGATAAGCTCATCGTTCTCTATGATTCAAACGACATCAATTTGGACGGAGAAACGAAAGATTCCTTTACAGAAAGTGTTCGTGACCGTTACAATGCTTACGGTTGGCACACAGCTTTGGTTAAAGACGGAACAGACTTAGAAGCAATCAATGCGGCGATTGAAGCTGCAAAAGTTTCTGGCAAACCGTCATTGATTGAAGTCAAAACGGTGATTGGTTATGGCTCGCCAAATAAACAAGGGACAAATGCTGTTCATGGAGCGCCTCTTGGTGCAGAAGAGGCAGCGGCTACTCGCAAAGCTCTTGCTTGGGATTACGCACCATTTGAAATTCCAGAAGAAGTCTACGAAGATTATCGAGTTAATGTTGCAGAACGCGGCAAAGCTGCCTATGATGCTTGGGAAAAACTCGTTGAAGAATACAAACAAGCCTATCCTGACTTAGCTGATGAAGTTGCTGCCATTATTGCTGGACAAGATCCAGTTGAGATCAAGCCAGAAGATTTCCCAGTAGTAGAAACAGGTTTCTCACAAGCTACTCGTAATTCTAGCCAAGATGCTTTAAATGCCGCAGCAAAAGTACTTCCAACATTCCTCGGTGGCTCTGCTGACCTCGCTCATTCTAATATGACTTATATCAAAGAAGACGGTTTGCAAGACGATACCCACCGCCTTAACCGCAATATTCAATTCGGTGTGCGTGAATTTGCTATGGGAACTATTTTGAATGGTATGGCACTTCACGGGGGACTTCGTGTTTATGGTGGTACATTCTTTGTCTTTTCAGACTATGTTAAAGCGGCTGTTCGCTTGTCAGCTCTTCAAGGCTTACCTGTGACCTATGTCTTTACACATGACTCAATCGCAGTTGGTGAGGATGGTCCAACTCATGAGCCGATTGAGCATTTGGCTGGACTTCGTGCCATTCCAAACCTCAATGTTTTGCGTCCAGCAGATGCGCGTGAAACGCAGGCCGCTTGGTACTTGGCGCTGAAGAGTCAATCAACCCCAACAGCTCTTGTTCTCACCCGTCAAAACTTGACTGTTGAAGCTGGAACTGACTTTGACAAGGTAGCAAAAGGAGCTTATGTCGTGTATGAGACAGCAGGTGGTTTTGATACAATCCTTCTAGCATCTGGTTCTGAAGTCAACTTAGCTGTTGCAGCTGCAAAAGAGTTGGAAGCACAAGGGGAGAAAGTTCGCGTTGTCAGCGTACCGTCAACAGACATCTTTGATGCACAAGACGCTGCTTACAAAGAAGAAATTTTACCAAATGCAGTTCGTCGACGTGTTGCAATCGAAATGGCTGCAACCCAGTCTTGGTACAAATATGTCGGACTTGACGGAGCTGTTATCGGCATTGACAAATTCGGTGCCTCTGCCCCAGCTGCTAAGGTAATGGAAGAGTATGGCTTCACCGTTGCTCATGTCATAGAAGTTGTGAAAAATTTGAAATAGTAATTATCAAGAAAAAGAACCGAGGCTTGCTTCGGTTTTTCTAACTAGAAGTGCTATAATGAAAATAGAAAATTCTATCTCGGAGGTGTGAAGATGACAAAGGAAAGTATGATTTATCATTTATTAGATGAATTGAAAATTTCTTATGTTCGTCTGGATCATGAACCAATTTTTTCCGTTATTGAGGCGGCTGAAAAGGGAGTCGTCTTACCGGGGCAACAGGTCAAAAATCTCTTTTTGAAAAATAAAAAGGGACGTCAATTTTATTTGGTCATTTTGCGGGACGAAAAAACGGCAGATATCAAGCATTTGGCAGAAATCCTTGATGAAAAACGATTATCATTTGCCAATGATAAGGAGCTGGAGGAGCTTTTACAGGTAGAGCCAGGTGCGGTTACACCTTTTGGGTTGCTTTTTGATAAGGAAAAGAAAGTCCAGCTGATTGTGGACGAGGAGGTTGATCCGAACTTGACCGTGGGTTTTCATCCTTTTGTCAATACAACAACGCTCAATATCGCTTATGCGGACTTTTTACGCTTTTTGGAAAAAGCAGAGCATACTGTCAAAAGAATTCGCTGCTAGTCAGGCTTAAGGAGGAATCCTTTTAGAAATTTCAGCCCCTCCTTGTAAATTCTCTAGGAATCTGCTATAGTAGATAATATATGAAATCTAAAGGAGACTAAAATGGGTAACGGTTTTTCAGTTTTAATCATGTTGGTTGTGATGATGGGCTTAATGTTCTTCATGCAACGTTCTCAAAAGAAACAAGCAGACAAACGGATGGAAAGCTTGAACAAACTACAAAAAGGATATGAAGTTATCACAATTGGTGGCTTGTATGGTACGGTTGATGAAGTTGATACTGAAAAGAAAACGGTTGTTCTTGATGTAGACGGTGTTTACTTGACATTTGAATTAACAGCTATCAAGACTGTATTACCTCTCACAGAGGGAATCACAGCAGTTGCTGGTGCAGACGGAAGTGTTGATATGTCAGAAGATACAGCTATTGAAGAAGAATAGTAGTGTTTTAAGATGGAAAAAGGGATTGGAGTTTCTCCAGTTCTTTTATTTTTGCTTGAAAGGTTTCTTTTACAACTTATAAGAATAATTCTTATTCTACTTTGATGTCGCCAATTAGATATTTTTGACGCCAAAGCTAACCAAGTAACAAATATTCCTTTAGCAGAATAGGAACTTAAAAAAGATAAAGCATTTAATTTTTATCGTAAAATAATGTGAAAAAGAAGTTGGAGCCAAAAATTTCTATGTTTCGGCTTCTTTTTTATCTGAAATTTAGCATAAATCCCATTTTTAGAGGATTTATGATATAATGAAATGTAAAACTTTATTAGGAAAACAAGCAGATGTTTAGTTTTAAGAAAAAAGAAAAAATTGAAGTTCCGTTACAAATACCAAAACATATCGGTATTATTATGGACGGGAATGGTCGTTGGGCTAAAAAGAGAATGCAGCCGCGCGTTTTCGGGCATAAGTCTGGAATGGAAACTTTACAAAACGTTACCATTGCAGCTAAAGAGCTGGGGGTTCAAGTATTGACAGTCTATGCGTTCTCCACAGAAAATTGGTCGCGCCCTGAAAAAGAAGTCAGCTTTATCATGAACTTGCCGGTTGAATTTTACGACCGTTATGTGCCTGAGTTGCATAGAAATAACGTAAAAATTCAAATGATTGGAGATACAGAGCGGCTACCTAAGGCAACTTATGAGGCGCTTTACAAAGCAGAAGAATTAACGCGGCTCAACACAGGCTTGATTCTGAATTTTGCCTTGAATTATGGTGGCCGTGCTGAGATTGTTCAGGCGGTTAAAATGATTGCTCAAGATGTGTTAGATGCCAAGTTCAGTCCGGGTGAGATTGATGAAGAGATGATTGCCAATTATCTACAAACCAGCAATCTACCTCGATTATTGCGCGATCCGGATTTGGTCATTCGAACGAGCGGAGAATTGCGTTTGAGTAATTTCTTACCTTGGCAAAGTGCATATAGTGAGCTGTATTTTACAGATATTTTATGGCCGGATTTTGATGAGAAAGCTTTGAAAGCAGCTATTGAAGAATATAGTAAACGAAATCGTCGCTTTGGCGGTGTGTAGGAGAATTTATGGATAAGGATTTACAAAGACGTGTTATTTTTGGCGGAGTGGCACTTGCTATCTTCATTCCAGTTTTGATGATAGGAGGGGCGCTTCTGCAAATTGGAATGGGGCTTCTAGCCATGTTGGGTGTTCATGAATTGCTGCAAATGAAAGGGCTGAGAAGTACCACGCTAGAAGGTGTCTTAGCCATGTTGGCAGGTTTTGTGTTGACGATTCCACTCGAAAACTATTTGAAATTTTTGCCGATAGACGGAAATGTTGTGGCCTATAGTTTAGTTGTTTTTCTTCTATTAGGCTCAACTGTTCTAGGGAAAAATTACAGTTTTGAAGATGCGGCTTATCCAATCGCTGCGAGTTTTTACGTGGGGATTGGCTTCAATGCTTTGCTAGATGCACGAGTGGCTGGTTTTGACAAAGTGCTCTTAGCCTTGTTTATTGTCTGGGCAACGGATAGCGGAGCTTACTTGATCGGACGGAGATATGGCGTACGTCGCTTGGCTCCTCATGTTTCTCCAAATAAAACTATTGAGGGCAGTCTAGGGGGCATTGCTTCAGCAGTCCTTGTAACATTTGTTTTCATGTTGTTTGATAAAAACGTTGCTGCACCTCATCATATGTTTGTCATGCTTCTTTTCACAGTATTCTTTAGTATTGCAGGACAGTTTGGAGACTTGGTAGAAAGTGCGATTAAGCGCCATTTTGGAGTCAAAGATTCTGGTAAATTTATACCCGGACATGGTGGTGTGTTAGATCGTTTTGACAGTATGCTGTTTGTCTTTCCCTTGATGCATTTCTTTGGATTGTTCTAATGAGAAGGATAAAATGAAGTAGGACAGACTAACGTGATTGTTTTATAGTCACTCACAGAAAAATGAAATCTGAGAAGATGACGTAAAGAATCAATATTTCGCAAGAAATTGATTTTGTCATTTCACTTTATGCAGTTGACTAGGGGTTGGTCGTCATACCTTGCGTAGCAAGGGATTAGAACTGCCACTCAGCAGTGATTGATTGGCACTAAAGTACCTAATCAATTGTGCATGGGAACTCTAAATTGACTAAAGTTAACAGAGTTTCTCACCACTGCGTTTTGTAGTAAAAATAATATATTGTAAGAGTCTGGGGAACGTTCATCCCAGCCTCTTTGTGAATGAACTTTATAAGGAAATCTTAAGCCGAGTGAAGTATTCTTGATTTGCTGTGTGCAATTCAGTAAGATGATCGTGTCAGAAAGTAGAAAGGTTGGTGTAATGCAGTCAGGTATTATAGGAATTATCACCTTTATCATTGTTTTTGGAATTATTGTGGTCGTTCATGAGTTTGGACATTTCTATTTTGCGAAAAAATCGGGTATTTTGGTGCGGGAGTTTGCTATCGGAATGGGCCCGAAAATTTTTGCTCATATCGGAAAAGACGGTACGGCGTATACCATTCGAATGTTACCGCTGGGTGGCTATGTTCGTATGGCTGGTTGGGGCGAAGATTCGACCGAGATTAAAACAGGAACACCTGCTAGTTTGACTTTAAATGAAGCAGGTAAGGTCGTCCGAATCAATCTTTCGGGCAAGAAAATTGATCAAACCGCTCTACCGATGAATGTGACAGGCTTTGATTTAGAAGACAAGCTGGAAATCACTGGTTTGGTACTAGATGAACAAAAGACCTATGCAGTTGACCATGATGCAACAATTGTAGAAGAAGACGGTACAGAGGTTCGGATTGCTCCGCTTGATGTGCAGTATCAAAATGCTAGTTTAGGCGGGCGCCTCATTACCAACTTTGCAGGACCAATGAATAATTTCATTTTAGGGATTGTAGCTTTTCTGCTGTTGATTTTTATGCAGGGTGGCGTTGCCAATCCCAATACAAATCACATTCGCATTTTACAGGGCGGTGCCTTGGCTCAGGCTGGTGTAAAAAACAATGACCAAATTTTAAAAGTTGGTCAAGCAGAAATCAAGAATTGGTCGGATTTGACCCAAGCTGTTCAGTCTGAGACGAAAAACAGTAAAGGGCAGTCAGAACTAAATGTGACTGTTAAAAGCGGAAATAAAGTTCAAGAGCTGACAGTTAAGCCTAAAAAAGAGCAAGGTAGATATTTATTAGGAGTGATGCCGGGCTTGAAATCGGATTTTCCGTCTATGATTGCGGGCGGATTTAGCATGGCTTGGAACGCTAGCTTCCGCATCTTTGATGCTTTAAAAAATTTAATTTTCCATCCAGATATCAATAAACTGGGCGGTCCTGTGGCGATTTACAAAGCCAGCAGTGAAGCAGCTAAAGGTGGAATTGAAAGTGTTATCGCTTTATTAGCTATGCTCTCTCTGAATATCGGCATTTTTAATCTCATTCCTATCCCGGCGCTTGACGGTGGAAAAATTGTGCTCAATCTGCTTGAAGCCATTCGTCGTAAACCATTAAAGCAGGAAACAGAAACCTATGTCACGTTGGCAGGTGTCGCTGTTATGGTACTCCTAATGATTGCGGTGACCTGGAATGATATTATGAGAACCTTCTTTTAAAAGGTGAATTCTAAATAATAAATAAAAGGAAGAATTTATGAAACAAAGTAAAATGTTAATCCCAACACTGCGGGAAATGCCTAGTGATGCGCAAGTCATTAGTCATGCCTTGATGTTGCGGGCTGGTTATGTCCGTCAAATATCAGCAGGTGTTTATTCTTATTTGCCCTTAGCAAATCGTGTGATTGAAAAAGCAAAAAAAATCATGCGGGAAGAATTTGAGAAAATTGGTGCAGTCGAAATGCTGGCTCCAGCACTTCTTAGTGCCGATCTTTGGCGTGAATCTGGTCGTTATGAAACTTACGGTGAAGATCTCTATAAATTAAAAAATCGTGAAGGTTCAGATTTTATCTTGGGGCCAACTCACGAAGAAACATTCACCGCAATTGTACGGGATTCTGTCAAGTCTTATAAACAGCTCCCGCTCAATCTATATCAAATCCAAGCTAAATATCGTGATGAAAAACGTCCTAGGAATGGTCTTTTGCGGACACGTGAATTTATCATGAAAGATGGTTATAGCTTCCATGCCAATTACGATAGCCTAGACGTGACTTATGATGAATACAAGACGGCTTATGAAAATATTTTTACTCGTAGTGAGATTGAATTTAAAGGTATTATCGGTGATGGTGGTGCCATGGGTGGAAAGGATAGTCAAGAATTTATGGCCATTACACCTGAACGGACAGACCTTACGCGCTGGGTTGTTCTAGATAAGTCAGTCACTAGTTTTGATGAAATTCCGACAGATGTACAAGAAGCGATAAAAGAAGAATTGACGAGCTGGTTGGTGTCTGGTGAAGATACTGTTGTTTATTCGAGTGAGTCAGGATATGCTGCAAACCTTGAAATGGCAACAAATGAATACAAACCAAGCAATCGTGTTGTGGCAGAAGAGGAATTGATTCGTGTAGAAACCCCAGATTGCAAGTCAATTGATGAAGTCGCTGCTTTTCTTCATGTTGATGAAAGTCAAACAATCAAAACCTTAGTTTACATTGCTGACGAAAAGCCTATCGTGGCTCTGCTTGTCGGAAATGATCAATTGAATGAAGTGAAGTTGAAAAATTATCTAGGTGCTGATTTCTTTGAACCGGCAAGCGAAGAAGAAGTTCGTGAACTGTTTGGAGCAAACTTTGGATCTCTTGGACCCGTTCATCTTCCAGAAGATGTTCAAGTCATCGCAGACCGCAAGGTAGAAGACATCCGCAATGCAGTCGCTGGTGCGAATGAAGACGGTTATCATTTGACAGGTGTCAATCCAGGGCGAGACTTCACAGCAGAATATGTAGATATTCGCGAGGTGCGTGAAGGCGAAGTTTCACCAGACGGACAAGGCGTTTTGAAATTTGCACGCGGCATTGAAATTGGACATATCTTTAAATTAGGAACTCGTTATTCAGAAAGCATGAATGCGACGGTTTTAGATGAAAATGGTCGTGCAGTTCCTGTCGTAATGGGCTGCTATGGTATTGGTGTTAGTCGCCTCTTATCAGCTGTTATGGAGCAACATGCACGTCTCTTTGTCAATAAAACTCCAAAAGGAGACTATCGCTATGCTTGGGGAATCAATTTTCCAAAAGAATTGGCACCATTTGATGTGCATCTAATCCCTGTAAATGTCAAAGACGAGGAAGCTCTTGTCTTGACAGAACAACTAGAAGCAGAGCTGGTCAAAGCTGGCTACGAAGTTTTGACAGATGACCGTAACGAACGTGCTGGTGTGAAATTCAGCGATAGTGACTTGATTGGGTTACCGATTCGTGTGACTGTTGGGAAAAAAGCAGCTGACCGCATCGTTGAAGTCAAAATCAAAGCGACAGGTGATACCATTGAAGTTCATGTTGACAATCTTCTTGAAACACTTGCAATCTTAACGAAGAAGGACAAATAAATAGGTCTGAAACAAGAACTAAATTATCATTCAAAAACAGACAAAATCTTAATTGGAGATAATCCAAAAGAGATTTTGTCTGTTTTTTTGAGTTGTCACTTTACGTCGACTTGTTGGTGTGGGACAAAGAACGACTGTTAAGGGAAATGTGTTTTATTTTTCTTTCATTTTTTACTATTTGAAGATAAAAAATAACTTTTTAGGGCGTCTTCTGAGGAAATCTTTGGAATATTTTATACTAAAAAGTAGAAAAAGGAGTTGAAATGAGAAAGATAAAAAATATTCTTCAAATGAGTTTGCTAATCGTTCTGACACAGATTACCTTGGTACTGCTAACGACGCCGTTGTCCAAAACATTGACCTTTCAGCAGTCAAGTTTTGTATTTTTGTTCATTCTATTTTCTTGTGGCTTGCTTTATTTTCGCTATTTTTCCAGAGAATTAACAGATTTTAAATCAGAGATCTTAACGGCTCGTTACTGGCCCCTACTGCGATTATCCTATCTCATGATGGTATTTATCAATGCTATAGGAGCTTATCTGATGATATTGGAGGGGATGACAGCAGCGTCAGAAGGTCAACAACTGCTCCTGAGCCTGTTTGTCCACTCGTCTCTTTTCTTATTAGGTGTTGATATAGTAGCTCTCGTGCCTGAGGTGCGGTCATTCATTATTCATTTTTTTGTGTCAAAAGGTCAAGCACGAACGAGTTTTGTGATAGGGAGTTTGTTGTTTATCCTTTTACGAAATCCAGCTGATTTGACTTGTTTTATTGTTTATACAGGTTTAGGGAGTTTACTTTCTTTCTTGATTTCCAAGCCAACTCTTCGTTTGGAATTTTCCATTTTCAGTCATTTGGTGCGCAATAGCTTTTCTCTTCTTTTCTTGATTATTTTTTGGTAAATTGTTTTGTAGAAATCCCACTTCTATGATAAAATGAGAGCATTATAGATTGGATGAGAAGAGCAATGATACAAAAAGAAAAACAGTTAGAATGGTTGCAGCAGCACCAAACAAAAGAGCCACATTTGGGCTTAGAAAGAGTGCGACGACTATTATCGCTGCGAGGCAATCCTCATTTACAAATATCAGTCATTCATGTGGCAGGTACCAATGGAAAAGGCTCAACGATTGCACATTTACGTCAGCTATTGCAAGCAAAGAAACTGCGTGTAGGAACGTTTACATCGCCTTATCTTCTTAACTATAATGAGCAAATTGCAATCAATGGTTTGCCTATTTCAGGCGAAGACTTTTATTCTTTGTTGCAATCTTATCAAGAGTTATTAAAAAAGCAGGCAGATGATACGATATTGCAGGAAATAACAGAGTTTGAGATTATTACGGCATTGGCTTATGATTATTTCTGCCAGCAAGAGGTAGATGTGGTCATAATGGAAGTAGGTCTGGGTGGTTTATTGGACAGTACCAATGTGTGTCAACCGGTTTTGACAGCTATTACGACAATCGGACTAGATCACACAGCTATTTTAGGTACGACATTAGAAGACATTGCCAAGCAAAAAGCGGGGATTATCAAGCAAGGTGTGCCAGTAGTGACAGGGAAGATTTCTTCAGAAGCACTGACAGTTATTCACACTATTGCTCAGCAATGTCAGGCACTCCACATACGATATAAGAAAGATTATCAGGTGGAGTCTGTGCAAGGCTTAGAAGAGGGAGAAAAATTTCGTTTTTCAAATGCATTTCGACGAAAAGAGGACTATCAAACTGTTCTTTTGGGCGTTCATCAGGTTGAGAATGCGGGACTGGCAATTGAACTGTGTGATCAATATTGCAGCTTGAAAGGTTTACCATTGTTGAGTGAAAATGAGGTGCGACGGGCATTGAAACGAACGTATTGGCCTGCTCGCTTGGAGAAAATTTCAAAAGCACCCTTGATCTTGCTGGACGGGGCGCACAATCCTCATGCACTGAAAGCTCTGCTTGCTTCCCTAGAAAGCCATTTTCCAGATTATCAAAAAACGATTTTATTTACATGTATTCAAACTAAGGCGTTGGATGAAATGCTTGCTTTACTAAAAATGGTTCCCACATCTCGCGTACTTTTGACAACTTTTGAGGATTCACGGAGTTTTTCAACAGGAGAAATGCAATGTTTGGCAAAGCGAGAAAAGTTAGCATATGTAGAGTGGTTGCCTTATTTGGAGCAATACAAAAAAGCCAAGCATGGAGAGAAAGAGCTGCTGCTTATCACAGGCTCCCTCTATTTCCTTGCAGAAGTTAGAAAATATCTAATGAGCGATAGGTAAAAGGAGGTTTTCTAAATAGTTAAAATGTGATAGAATGAAAGAGCAATTTGTTTGCACAGAGTAAGTGGTCTGCGTTAAGTGTGTATGGATGGGATGTTGCCATACAACGAAACATTTGTGCGGTAGGCCATTGCATCCGCTGTCATTTTGACGGCTCCCGAAAGAAAAGGAGCGAATATGAAAAAAAACTCGCCAAAGTTATCGGTGCAACTATTGGTTGCCCTCGCAATGATTGTGGCTCTTTGTTTTGTCTTAGAGAAGTTTTCAATCTTTGTCATCCCTCGTTTGCTGAAGCTGAGTCCAGCTTTTATCGGTTATACCCTTATGGGAAGTGTCGCTGGTCCGGTTTTATCTGGTCTGGTTTCTGCCGTATATGATATGATTTCCTTTTTCTTTTTGAGTCAGGGGCAACCATTCATTATCTGGTTTACATTGATTGAAGCCTTGCAAGGTATTCTCTATGGTTATTTCTTTTATGGCAAAGAATTACGATTTGAACGGAAGAAAGACTGGCTTTGGGTGACGCTAGCAACTATCGCTGTTATGGGAGTGGGGACCTTTACTTTAACGCCCTTAGCTCTCCATTTACAATATGGAGTACCCTTTGTTGCACTATACGCTACTCGGGCATGGTCTGTTTTTGAAATTCCTTTACGAGTAGTTGTGACGATGCTCATTGTTCCACAGTTGCAACGAATCCCCGAATTACGTAAGTTAATGGGATTAAACAATAAGTAAAAAAATGAGAGCAGAAAAAGGCTGAGACATCACTGTCCACAGCCTTTTCAAATATGCACTTTTTAATAGTTTTTAATCAAATCAACGGTTGAGCGATCCAATTTCTTAACAAGAGCTTGTAAGAAAGCTTGAGCTTGCAAAAAGTCGTCCATTGCGTAGAGTGTTTGATGAGAATGAATGTAACGTGCACAAACACCAATAGTTGTAGAAGGCACACCACCGTTTTTGAGATGAGCGGCGCCGGCATCAGTTCCACCTTTGCCACAGTAGTATTGATACTTGATGCCTGCTTCTTCTGCCGTTGTCAAAAGGAAATCTTTCATATTTGGCAACATGAGGTGACCTGGGTCAAAGAAACGAATCAGAGTCCCTTCTCCGATAGCTCCTTGATCTCCGTAAATGTCGCCAGCAGGCGAACAGTCTACTGCAAAGAAAACTTCTGGGTCAAACTTAGTCGTTGAAACATGGGCTCCACGCAAGCCGACTTCTTCTTGGACATTGGCTCCAACATAGAGTTCATTGCCAAGTTTTTGTCCAGCTAGAGCTTGAACCAGTTCACTCACCATGAGGACACCGTAACGATTGTCCCAAGCTTTTGAGATAACGTTCTTCCCATTAGCTGTGAGAATAGCAGAGCTGTCTGGTACAATCGTATCGCCTGGACGAATGCTGTAGCTTTCAGCTTCTGCTTTATCAGCAAATCCACCGTCAAAAACAATATCTTCAATCCTTGGTAGACTTGGTCCACCTGTTCCACGAGTCAAATGTGGAGGAACGGATCCTGAAATGACAGGAATTGCAACTCCAGAGCTAGTAAAAAGTTTAAAGCGTTGGCTGCTAACGACGAGTGGATTCCAGCCACCAATTTGCACCACACGAAAAGTTCCGTCGGGTTTGATTTCACTCACCATGAAGCCAACTTCATCCATGTGGGCAGCTACTAAGACACGCGGTGCATCAACAGTTTCTGAATGTTTCACTCCAAAAATGCCTCCTAAGCCGTCTGTTACGACTTCGTCCACATGAGGAGTCATTTTTTTACGTAAATAATTGCGAACAGGCGCTTCATGTCCTGAAATGGCAGCAATTTCTGTTACTTCTTTGATTTTTGAAAATAATTCTGACATCATTAACCTTCTTTCTATTCTTATTTTATCATTTTCTATCATAGTTGGGTAGCATTCAAAGATAAAAAACAGTAGTGTTTCGATTTGTCCCAATTTATCTTTTGTGTTAAAATATTGTCATGAAAGCTAAAAAGATTCTATTAACAACGGCTGCACTTGCAGGAGTAGGGATTGCAGCTTATGCGACTAAAAAAACGTTGGACGAACGAAAAGAAGCTGAGCAGCGTGAGCAATTAGTTGCTGAAATTCGGGAAAGTTTGTCTGAATGGGGTCCGATTGCCACATTGTATGTGCAATTATACAAGTCAGACGAACACCGATTGGTTGGTGGTGTAGTATATGAAGATGATCGCCATATTTCATTTGTGTATGAAAATGGTGAATTGACCTATGAGGAAGAACAATGATTATTCCAGCAAATATAGAAGAATTGGCATCATTTGTGAAACGCGAAGGAAAGACTGTGTTCTTTTTCACAGCCGAGTGGTGTGGAGACTGTCGTTTTATTAAACCTTTTTTGCCTGAGATTGAAGCAGAGAATCCTGATTTTACCTTTGTTGAGGTCAATCGTGACGATTATATGGAAGTTGCCAAAAAGTGGGATGTGTATGGTATTCCTAGCCTAGTAGTCCTAGAAAATGGACAAGAAATTGGCCGTTTTGTTAATCGCGAGCGAAAAACGCAGACGCAAATCAATGAATTTTTAGCCCAATTAAACTGAAGATATAGGAGAAATAATGATTTTTACATATAATAAAGAGCATGTGGGTGACGTGCTAATGGTGATTGTTGCAGACGATCAAGCTGCTAAGTTAGCTGCTGAACGCAAGGGCAACGTAGCGCGTGTTTATCGTTTGGACAATGGAGAAACGGTTGCTTGGAATATTTTTCAGATTTCTAATCTTGTTAATATTACCGAACGCGGTCAAGTCTTTTTGACAGATGAAGAAATTTCAATTCTGAATCAAGAATTGAGCCAAGCAGGTTTTGAACCAGAATTGGTTAATGACCTTGATCCGAAATTTGTGGTTGGTGAAATTATGGAAATGGTAGCCCATCCAGATAGTGACCACCTTAATATTTGTCAAGTAAAAGTAGCAGCAGATAAAGTGGTTCAAATCGTAGCAGGTGCGCCTAATGCTAAAGTAGGTCTCAAGACGATTGTGGCGCTTCCGGGTGCTATGATGCCAAAAGGAAACGTGATTTTCCCTGGTGAGTTGCGTGGAGAAAAGAGTTTTGGCATGATGTGTAGTCCTCGCGAATTGCAGCTGCCAAACGCTCCGCAAAAACGTGGGATTATTGAATTAGCAAGTTCGGAAGTAGTAGGAACAGCCTTTGATCCAACTAAGCATTGGCAAGAGTAAAATAGAAATTAAGTTTTAATCGTGAATTTTCACGATTTTTTTCTTTTCTCTTACGAATAAATAGTTAGGAGGAAAACAAAATGTATAATAAAGTAATTTTAATCGGTCGCTTGGTGAATACACCAGAGTTAAACAAAACAGCTAATGATAAATCTGTGGCGCGTGCAACACTTGCGGTCAATCGTCGCTACAAAGGACAAAATGGTGAACGAGAAGCAGACTTCGTCAATGTCGTTGTTTGGGGCAAGTTAGCCGAAACATTGGCAAGTTATGCAAGTAAAGGCAGCTTGATTTCACTAGACGGCGAACTTCGCACTCGCCGCTATGAGAAGGACGGAGTGACGCATTATGTCACAGAAGTGCTTTGCAATGGTTTCCAGCTATTAGAAAGCCGTGCACAGCGAGCTCTTCGTGAGAATAATGCAGGTGCAGACTTGGCAGATTTGCTTCTGGAAGAAGAGGAATTGCCATTTTAATAAAGATAAGCTAGGCTGGACAACATCCAGTCTATTTGTCTCTAGTCAGCGAAAAAATTAGCATTTTATGCTTTCAATGATGTATGAATAATATGGGGAAGATAGAAGTCAACAGTCTGAGAATTGCATTTAGTTTTAACTTGAGTTTAAAAACAAGGAAGTTAGGGGGATTTTTCAAATTTTTTACACTTCTTTTTCTTGGCGAGGTTTTGCTTTTTTGTATAAATATAATATAATAAACCTAGATAAAACAGAGTCTTCTGTTTAAGACTGATGTTGATAAGGAGAAAAAATGGGAGCAGGTAAAGGACAAAAGCAATATCGCTATTATCGTAAATATCTATTATTTTTTCTGTTTGTCCTTGTATTGGCTGGCTTAGTTTTCCTCTATGTAAAAGGGAATTCATCAGATAGCAAGCAGGTCAAGATAGGAGCGACCTATATGACGATGAACAATGATTTTTATAAAACCTTAAATGCTGAAATTGAGAAAAAAACCAATCAACAAGGAAGTCGACTTTATGTGCGGGACCCAGAATTAGACGAAGACAAGCAAAGTCAGCAGATTGATTATTTTGTTCAAGAAAGAGTAAATGTGATTGTTATAAACCCAGTTAAGAGTGACAGTCCAAAGATTCTGACTTCTTTAAATAAAGCCAGAAAAGCGGGAATCAAGATTATTGTTGTGGATGCACCTGTTAGCAAAGATGCTAAAGTTGATACTACTATTGTGTCAGACAATTATCAAGCCGGTGTGTTGATAGCAAACGATATGATGAAACGATTGTCAAGTGCGAAGATTTTACTATTGGAACATCATAACGCTGTGTCTGCGATGGATCGGATTCAAGGATTTTTAGATACGATTAAAGGGCATCCTGCTTATCAGGTGGTTTCTAAGCGGGAAACATTGGGGCAGACGGAAGAAAGTATGCCTCAAGTAAAAAAAGCATTGAACGAAGGAATGCAATTTAATGTGGTCATGTCTTTAAATGATCGTGCTGCAATCGGAGCTCTCGCAGCCATAAAAGATCAAGGTGTGACAGACAAGATTGCAATTTATGGCGTAGATGGCTCGCCTGATATTAAGAATTTCCTTGCCAACACCAATGATATTCAAGGAACGGTTGCCCAGTCTCCGATTCAAATGGGTAGAAAGGTGACAGAAGTGATTGAGCACATGATGAAGCATCAAGCCTACAAAGAGGAATATCTCATTCCTGTTCATTTGGTGAATAAAGATAATATCGGGCAATATACAATTACAGGGTGGCAATAATGAGACGAAATAAAAGTATTTTTTATAGCAAGATTGCTTTAATGGTCATCAATTTCGTTGCCATTGTTTATAATGCCTCTATTTATCTTTTTGCAACAAATTACGTGGTCGCAAGAGGTTATGCTCATTCACTATTGGGGCGTTTGGATGCTATCCCAGGCTCGCCGAGCTTTAGTTTTTGGATGTCGATTGCCTTTTATGCTTGCTTATTATTGGTTTTTTATTACCGTGAGAAGCATCCAAATCAGCTATCTGTTTATGATAAAGTAACTATTATTGAGATTTTGCTGATGTTGGTTATTTTTGCTGTCTTGTATTCTTCTTATAATGGTCTGATTCTATTGGTTTTTGCGGATATTTTTTACGGTTCTAAGGAATTTAACACCTCCAAAGATCGGAAATATTGGTTTTCTTTTATCGTTTTGAGCTTTAGTATGTTGCTCGTATCCAACTATGACTTGATGTCGCTTTTTGTTAAATTGCCTTCGTTAGATACTTATATTCGCTTTTGTCCAGAATCTATTCGCATGGCACTCCTTTTTGGAAAGAATTTTCTCTTTTCACTAAATCTGGTTGTCTTTATGATTTCTTTGCTATTCTATATTTTATCTGCAATGACCGAAAAGCACCATATTGAAGAAGAGCTGCGGATGGCAGCGCAAGCCAATCGTGAGTTAAATAGTTATTTAGCCTTATCTGAAAAAATTGCGGAAGACCGTGAAAGAAAGCGGATTGCCAGAGAAATCCATGATACATTAGGGCATGCTTTGACAGGAATTTCAGCTGGGATTGATGCGGTTAAAGTATTGGTGGATATTGACAAAAATCGTGCTAAGGAGCAGTTAGAAAATGTTTCTGTGGTTGTGCGAGACGGTATCCGTGATGTGCGAGGCTCGCTCAATAAAATGCGTCCCGGCGCTCTAGAAAACAATAGTTTAAAAGAAGCATTGCTCAAAATTATTCGAGAATATGAAGCCATTTCTAATTTAGAAATTCATTTTCTCTATGAATGGGACACGATTGATTTGGATGTTGCAAAAGAGGATATTGTCTTTCGGGTGATTCAGGAGTCCATTACAAATTCGGTGCGGCATGGACATGCTAAGACGATTTGGATTGAATTGTTAGAAAAAGAGAATTATATCATGACCATACAAGACGATGGGGTCGGCTTTGATGAGCTTCACTATGGTTTCGGTCTCAAACAAATGCAGGAGCGTTTGGCGATTATTGGTGGGAATGTTCATTTTGAAAATCGCAACGGTTTCTATACCTATATTGAAATTCCGAAAATAGGAGGAAAGAATGATTAAAGTTTTAATTGCAGATGATCAAGCCTTGATTCGTGAGTCTTTACAAATTATTTTATCGGCTCATTCAGATATTGAAGTGGTGGGAACAGTCGGTGACGGCAAGGAAGTGCTCGAAAAACTTCACCATATACATCCAGATGTGATTTTGATGGACATTCGAATGCCTGTTATGGATGGCGTTCTCTGTACAAAGGCGGTCAAAGAACAATATCCAGATATCAAAATTATCATTCTAACAACTTTCGATGATGATGATTTCATTTTTTCAGCATTGAAATATGGCGCTTCTGGTTACATTTTAAAAGGAGTTTCTACTGAAGAATTGCACCAAGCCATTCAAACGGTTTACAAAGGTGGTGCTATGATTAACCCCAACATTGCTACCAAAGTGTTTAAAATCTTTTCACAAATGGCACAGTCAAATTTTGCTATTTCTGTTGCCGAAGAAAATGTGGAAGACATGAGTCAGACTGAGTGGAAGATTATCCAACAAATTGGTTTTGGAGTTTCAAACAAGGAAATTGCAGCGAAGTTGTTCTTGTCTGAAGGGACAGTGCGGAATTACTTGTCAGGCATTCTGGCGGAATTAAATTTGCGAGATCGCACGCAATTAGCTATTTGGGCTGTGCAGACAGGTGTTACCCAACGTGATTTTAGTAAGGACAATGACAAATGAAGTGGCGGATGAGGTATTTGACGATGTTCGTCTCGGCTCTCCTTTTAGTGACCCTTAGCTTTGTTTTATGGACTTCCAATCAAAAAAAGATTTTGCGAATTGGAGTGTATGCAGGCAGCAGCTGGGACGTTCCGAATAGTCGTGAGAATAGAGTATTAGACAATATTATCCGCCAATTTGAAAAGTCACATCCCAATGTCAAAGTCGTCTATGAGAGCGGCATTCCTAAAAAGGACTATGACAATTGGCTAGCAGAAAAGATTCTAAAAGGTGAACAACCAGATGTGTTTATGGTGCCTGAAAATGATTTTTCTATGTTAGCGGCTTCTGGGGCTTTTAAATCCTTGGATTCTTTGATTAGTAAAGAGGAGGCTGCGGCTTACTATCCAGTTGCTTATCAAGCTGGGCTATATCAGGGACACAGTTATGCTTTACCGATTGAAAGCAATCCTATCATGATGTGTGTCAATAAGGATTTGCTGGAAAAAGAAGGCATTTCGATTCCTGATTCCAATTGGACTTTAGAAGACTTATATGCAATTTGTCAAAAAGTCACAAAGGATACAAATGGTGACGGTTTGATTGACCAGTATGGCATTACGGATTATACTTGGAAACAGGCTCTGGTAGCTTATAAGGGGCATTTGAGAAATCAAAGTGGTGTCAATGTTGATAGTGTGGAAATGCATCAAGCACTCTCCTTTATCAGTAAATTGGATTCATTAAATCAACGGTACAAGGTAACGTCAAATGATTTTGATGAAGGTAAGGTAGCCTTTTATCCCATGAGTTTGGCTCAATATCGAACCTATAAACCCTATCCCTACCATGTGGCAAAATATTCTAGATTTTCTTGGACCTGCATTCCTATGCCAGCCGCTAAAGCGGGCATTCCTGCGACCCAAGTGAAAACGTCTCTTTTTGCTATGTCTTCAAAGACAAAACAGGATAAATTAGCTTGGGAGTTTATGAAATTGCTGTGTCAAAATCAAAAAAATCAGCAAGAACTATTTGCAAAATCACAAGGGACCTCTGTCTTGACATCAGTTGTCAAAAGCAGTCAGACGAAAAAGATTTTACAGGCAGATGATTTGGGGCTAGATTCGCTGACATCGCAACGACTGGATCATATGATGAAGCATTCGGTGTTAGATATTAGCAGAGACTTAGATTATCATTCTTTGGAACGACTGGATTATTTACTAGGAAATGCTCTCAAAAACAATGAAATAGACAGTATCTTACCAAGTATTCAAAGGGAAATGGAAGAAACAGGCAAATAGAGATTTAACGAAGAATAAATATCAAAATAGTCAGATGAGAGATTTAGCTCAAAGCTGGCTATTTTTCTTTTTGAAAAACTATATGACATTTGTCATATTTTAACTAACAAATGTCATCTTTACAAAGTGACATTTGACAATGTGAAACCGGTTCCAGATTTAGTAAAATAAAGACAGAAATGAAGGGGGAAAGAACATGAAATATCTAGTACTAGTCAGTCATGGTGGACTAGCAGAAGGTGTGCAAAGCTCATTGAAGATGTTTGCTGGTGATAAGACCGACCAAGTCATTGCAGTAGGTCTGAAAGAAGGCAAGTCTGTTGATGATTTCGCTCTTGACTTTCGTCAAGCGTTAGCAAATCTGGGAACAGAAGATACGGTTTTGGTGTTGGCAGACATTGTCGGAGGAAGCCCTTTGACGACAGCTTGCAACGTTTTGTCAGAACTTGGTAAGTTAAACACGGCAGTCGTACTTGGTGGTCTCAATTTGACAATGGCACTCACAGGCTTAGTAATGAAGGATATGTTGGAAGGAAAAGACTTGGCACAAGCCATTCTCTCAGAAGCATCCGCAGCTCTGCAAGAATTTGATGTGACTGCTAGTGATGAAGATGACGAAGATGATATTTAAGAAGAAATAAAAGGAGATTTATCATGACAATTTCATTTGTACGTATTGATGACCGTATGATTCACGGTCAAACAGTAACTCGTTGGGCAAAAGAATATCCTTGTGACGGCTTAGTTGCTGTCAATAATGCTGCAGCAGGAAATGCAGTTTTGAAACAAGCCTACAAAGCAGCTTCTGATAAAAAAACATTTGTTTGGACAAAAGAAGCATGGAAAGAAAAATCACAAAAGGTATTGGATTCCGATAGTCGCTATTTCTTGATTACTAAAAATCCAATTGATATGAAAGAAATACTAGTTGATCAAGGTTTTGTGCCTGGTGATATCAAAGAAATCATCGTTGGTCCAGCTAATGATCGTCCGGGTGCTACTAAATTGGGAAACAATCAATCCATTACACAGGAAGAAGCAGAAGCACTTGAAGCAATTCAAAAAGCTGGCTATAAAGTGAAATTCCAACTCTTACCAGATGTGTCTATTGGCTATTGGGACGATTTCAAGTCTAAATTCGGTTTTTAATAAAATATAATAAGCATTAAGGAGGCTTTATTATGACAATTTCGTGGTTTCAAGCCGCTTTATTAGGGTTATTTGCCTGTCTATCATCCATGCCTGGACTAGGTGGTACATCCATTGGTAACTATACTCTTGGACGCCCACTTGTAGGTGGTCTCGTTTCAGGACTGATCCTAGGAGATGTGAAATTAGGTATCATCTGTGGGGTTGCGATGCAACTTGTTTACATTGCTTTGGTAACACCTGGCGGTACTGTTTCAGCTGACGTTCGTGCGGTTTCTTATATTGGGATTCCTCTGGCAATGGTTGCTATTCAATCACAAGGACTGTCACTTGATTCTGCAGATGCTGCTAACTTGGCTAAATCAATGGGAACACTCGTTGGTACAGTCGGTACAGTTCTTTTCTATGGTACAGCTACTATGAATCTACTTTGGCAACATATTGGCTGGAAAGCTGTTGAAAAAGGTGAATTTAAACGCTTATATGTGGTAGACTGGGGCTTCCCATGGATTTCCCATTTAGTATTCTCATTCTTGCCAACGCTTATTATGTGTAAATTAGGTGCCGATGCGGTTACTGCTTTAAAAACAGCTCTTCCATTGGATGGTATTCCAATGAAAACCCTCTTTACGGTCGGCTCTCTCCTTCCATGTGTCGGAATTGCCATCCTCTTAAAACAAATCGTTGAAAAAGCTGTTGATTTCATTCCATTCTTTGTTGGATTTACTTTAGCAGCTTCATTAGGACTTAACCTTGTATCTTGTGCAGTCATTTCATTAATCTTTGCAGTATTATTCTATGAAATTCAAATGGCGAAAAATGTAAGAGCACAAGCGGCTGCTAGTGCAAGTTTTGATGATGACGATGAGGAGGATATTTAAAATGGTTAAATTAACGAAAAAAACATTAGGAAAATCTTTTCATCATTGGTATTATGGGAACTTAACTTGCTTCTCACAAGAACACATGCAAACCTTTGGATATCTGGCTTCAATGCTACCAATTGTGGAAGAATTATATTCTAAAAAAGAAGATCAAGCAAAAGCAATGCACACCTACACCGCATTCTTTAACACGGAGCCGCAATTAGGTGCATTGATTGTAGGGATTACAGCAGGTTTAGAAGAAGCGCGTGCGAATGGGGCTGATGGAGTAGATGATGAAACAATTAACGGTCTTCGTGCTGGTCTCATGGGACCTGTTGCAGGAATTGGTGATTCACTGATTGTTGGTACCTTGATTCCGATTATACTAGGTATTGCTCTCGGTTTGTCAAATGGTGGCTCACCACTTGGTGCGATTTTCTATATCGTGGTTTGGAACTTGCTCGCCTACTTTGGTATGAAATTCGCCTACTTTAAAGGGTACGAACTAGGAGATAAAGCAGTTGAATTTCTTGTAGGCCCTCAAGGACAAGCTATCCGTAAGTCTGTGTCTATCATTGGTGGTATGGTCATCGGTGCGGTTGCAGCGACATGGGTACCTGTTAAGACAGCTTTCAAATTGAAAGATTCTTCAGGGAAAGCCTTCTTGGTTTTACAAAGCCAATTAGACGGTGTTTATCCAGGTTTATTGACAGCTTTGTTTATCGTCTTTTGCTGGTGGTTGATGGCGAAGAAAAACCTTTCACCAATTAAAGTAATGTTGCTTCTCGTTGTAGTAGCCTTCCTTGGTGTATTGGTTGGGTTCTTCAACCCAGGATTGAAATACTAAAAATAGGAGAAAATTATGACAGAACAAGAATTGATTCAAGGCTATGAAACGGAAATTCAATATCAAAAACACATGATTGAAAATCTCGGACGTTGGTTTAGTCTCTTCTTTACCATTGCTAGTATCGGTCTTGTTCTGGTCTATTTTTTCCGTCAAATCAATCTCATTGCCTTTGTTCTTGGAATGATCCTAGCAGTGTTGGGAATATTAGCCATGCTTGTCTTTGGTTATGGTATTTACAAAGGACGACTGAATCTTCAAAGAGTCATTGATGATTTTGAAGAAAAATTAAGATTGGTTCGATAAAAATTTATTTGCTTTCCCCCTAAAAACTTTGTCGTTTGACAGAGTTTTTTTCTTGACTATTTCTGACCAAGTGATACAATAGAAAATGTAAATATTAGCACTCGCACTTGTAGAGTGCTAAAACAAGATATTGGAGGTAAACAAATGCTTAAACCATTAGGCGACCGTGTGGTCCTAAAAGTAGAAGAAAGAGAACAAAAAGTTGGTGGCTTTGTCATTGCAGGAGCAGGACAAGATGCAACGAAGACGGCAAAAGTTATAGCTGTCGGGGAAGGAATTCGTACGCTCAACGGTGAACTCGTTGCTCCAAGCGTGAAGGCCGATGATACTGTTCTCGTTGAAAGCCATGCAGGAATTGAAGTCAAAGACGGCGAAGAAAAGTATCTCGTTGTCAATGAGACAAATATTCTAGCGATTGTTGAATAAATTAAACATTTATAGAAAGAGGAATTGTAAAAATGGCAAAAGATATTAAATTTTCAGCAGATGCAAGAAGTGCTATGGTACGTGGTGTTGATATTTTGGCAGATACCGTTAAAGTAACCTTAGGACCTAAAGGACGCAATGTTGTTCTTGAAAAATCATTTGGCTCACCACTCATCACAAATGACGGTGTGACTATTGCAAAAGAAATTGAACTCGAAGATCATTTTGAAAATATGGGCGCTAAGTTGGTGTCAGAAGTTGCTTCAAAAACTAATGATATCGCTGGTGACGGAACAACTACTGCGACTGTCTTGACCCAAGCCATTGTTCGCGAAGGAATCAAAAATGTAACGGCTGGTGCAAACCCAATTGGCATTCGTCGTGGTATTGAAACAGCTGTTGCAACAGCTGTTGAAGCCTTAAAAGCAAATTCTGTTCCGGTTTCTAATAAAGAAGCGATTGCGCAAGTTGCAGCTGTCTCATCACGTTCTGAAAAAGTCGGAGAATACATTTCTGAAGCTATGGAAAAAGTTGGCAACGACGGTGTCATCACTATTGAAGAATCAAAAGGAATGGAAACAGAGCTTGATGTTGTGGAAGGTATGCAGTTTGACCGTGGCTATCTTTCTCAATACATGGTAACAGATAATGAAAAAATGGTTGCTGATTTAGATAATCCATATATCTTGATTACAGATAAGAAGATTTCTAATATCCAAGAAATTCTTCCTTTGTTGGAAAATATCTTGAAGACTAGTCGTCCATTATTGATTATCGCAGATGATGTAGACGGTGAAGCTCTTCCAACTCTTGTGTTAAATAAAATCCGCGGTACTTTCAATGTAGTCGCTGTGAAAGCGCCAGGCTTCGGTGACCGTCGTAAGGCTATGTTAGAAGATATTGCGATTCTGACTGGCGGTACAGTGATTACAGAAGATCTTGGTCTAGAATTGAAAGATGCAACCATTGAAGCACTTGGACAAGCCTCAAAAGTTACTGTCGACAAAGATAGCACAGTGATTGTGGAAGGTTCAGGAGCTGCTGAAGCGATTGCTAACCGCGTGGCTGTCATTAAATCGCAAATTGAAAGTGCTACATCTGAATTTGACAAAGAAAAACTACAAGAACGTTTGGCGAAATTATCAGGTGGTGTGGCAGTCATCAAAGTGGGTGCTGCAACAGAAACAGAACTCAAAGAAATGAAACTCCGCATTGAAGATGCCCTCAATGCAACTCGCGCCGCTGTTGAAGAAGGAATTGTCTCAGGTGGTGGAACAGCCTTTGTGAATGTTTTAAATGCTGTTGAAGCCTTAGACTTATCAGGTGATGAAGCAACAGGTCGTAATATCGTTCTTCGTGCTTTGGAAGAACCAGTTCGTCAAATCGCTCTCAATGCAGGATTTGAAGGCTCGATCGTCATTGACCGTTTGAAAAACTCTGAAGTTGGTACAGGCTTTAATGCTGCAACTGGCGAATGGGTTAACATGATTGAAGCAGGGATCATTGACCCAGTCAAAGTCACTCGTTCTGCCCTTCAAAATGCAGCTTCAGTAGCTAGCCTCATTTTGACAACAGAAGCAGTTGTTGCCAGCCAACCAGAACCAGCTAGCCCAACTCCAGCAATGGATCCAAGCATGATGGGTGGAATGATGTAGTTTAAGAAATACAGTTCTTAATCATGTTCAATTTTGTACAAGATTACTTTTATATTAAAGTGTAAGCGTGTCCTCAAGGATATTAAAAAGAGAAGTGGTGATGGATTCAATAAATCCAAGCTCGCTTCTCTTTTTATTATTTTTTAGTTTGGGCACATAAGATAGGTACAGAGAAGACAAACGAAACAGAATGATTGTTCATTGAATATTAGAGATTTATTCTCTCTTGCTGAATAAATTCGTGTTGTCATGAGAATGATATTCTATTCTGTCTATTTGTCACTACTCCCTTTCTGTGGTAAAATAGTGATACATTTCTAAGGAGAAAACGATGATTGATGTTGAAGCCATTCTGAGCAAGATGAATCCCAATCAAAAGATCAATTACGACCGCGTGATGCAAAAAATGGTCAAAGTTTGGGAGGCGGACCAGAAGCGTCCTACGATTTTAATGCACACCTGCTGTGCACCTTGCTCCACTTATACGCTGGAGTATTTGACCAAGTATGCGGACGTGACGGTTTATTTTGCCAATTCAAATATTCATCCCAAAGCAGAATACCAGCGTCGTGCCTATGTTGCCCAAAAATTTGTTCACGATTTTAATGAAAATACTGGTAATCATGTTCAATATTTAGAAGCCCCCTATGAGCCACAAGAATTTTTCCGAACAGTACACGGTTTGGAAGAAGAGCCGGAAGGTGGCGATCGTTGTAAAGTTTGCTATGATTATCGCTTGGATAAGACAGCGCAAGTAGCGGTTGATTTGGGATTTGACTATTTTGGAAGCGCCTTGACAATCAGCCCTCATAAAAATTCGCAGACGATCAATAGCGTTGGAATTGAAGTGCAGAAAGTTTACGCAACGCAGTATCTTCCTAGTGATTTCAAGAAAAATCAAGGCTATAAGCGCTCGGTCGAAATGTGCGAGGAGTACGACATTTACCGCCAATGCTATTGTGGTTGTGTATTTGCAGCACAAGCGCAAGGAATTGACCTCATTCAGATTAAAAAAGATGCGACAGCTTTTTTGAAAGGGAAAGATTTAGAAAAAGATTATTCGCATATTAAATTTACTGTCACGAATGGAGAATCCTAAAAATAACGCTTGTATTGGAGCTAATTGTGCTTCTTTGTACAAGGTTATTTTTGTTTATACATTTAGAAGTTTTATATCTTGACGTCATCAATATATTGTGTTATCATTTTCTTTGGCACAATATATGGTGGTTCGGCTGAGGCTGATAACCTGATATTGGATAGATTTGGGAGGTGCAGGAAGATAGTGATTATTTTAGCGGGCATGATTGGGGTAGGAAAGACGACCTACACTTATCGACTAGCCGAGGAACTAGGGACACAGCCTTTTTTTGAGCCTGTAGAAGAAAATCCTATTTTGGATAAGTATTATGAAGACCCTGATAAGTATGGTTTTGCTTTGCAGATTTATTTTCTAAATAAACGCTTTAAAATGATCAAAGCGGCTTATCATGACGATAATAATATTCTAGATCGTTCTATTTATGAAGACGCTTTGTTTACTTATATCAATACACTCAAGGGAAGTATCAGTGAGCAAGAGTATGATATCTACTTGGAACTTTTGGACAATATGATGGAAGAAATCGAAGGTCTGCCTAAGAAAGCGCCAGATTTGTTGATTTATTTAGATGGTAGTTTCGACCATATTATGAACAATATCAAAAAACGCGGTCGCAATTATGAGCAACCAAATGAAGAAAATGGACTAGCTGACTACTATCAACTGCTTTATAAGCATTATCAAAATTGGTATGAGGATTACAACTACAGTCCTAAAATGAGAATTGCAACGGATGATTTAGATATTGCAAATCCAAATGACTGGAATCACGTCTACCAACAAATTCAAGAAAAAATGAGAACAATTGGGCTTGAGAAATAAATTCAATCAAGAAAGTCTCGAAATCACTTCGAGATTTTTGTATATATAAATAAAAAGGGAGATAGATGATAACGGATAGACAAGCGAAAATTCTTCAAGAAGCAAGAGATTTTGTTTATGCTGAATTGAAAAACGAGATGAGTGGGCATGACTGGTGGCATATTGTGCGTGTCACAAACAATGCTGTAGAAATTGCTAAACAAGAACAAGCAGATGTTTTTATTTGTGAGCTAGCTGCCTTGCTGCATGATATAGCTGACGGGAAATTAAATGAGAATGAAGGGGTGGGCTTGCAAAAGGTCAAGCAATGGCTACAGAATCATCAGGCTTCAGATGAGGAAACAGCTCATGTACTGGAGATTATTGCAACGATGTCATTTAAAGGTGGACATCAGCAGAAAAATGTCAGCACTTTGGAGGGGAAAATTGTTCAAGACGCCGACCGTTTAGATGCGATTGGAGCAATTGGAATAGCGCGAGCTATGGCTTATTCTGGATATACGGGCAGACCCATTCATGACCCTGCCTTGCGACCACGAGAAGATATGACGGTAGAAGAATATCGAAGTAATCAAGGAACAGCAATTCTACATTTTTATGAAAAGTTGTTGAAGTTAAAAGATTTGATGAATACAGACTATGCTAAGCAATTAGCAATAGGTCGTCATCACTTTTTGGAAGAATACTTAGAGCAATTCTACGCAGAATGGGATGCGAAAAAGTGATAATTAAAGAGACGAAAAAGCTGAGAATATGATTTCCCAGCTTTTTTGAATGCGATAGAAATAGCAACTAGATTATTTACGAAAGGCATCAATAATGTAGGTGAAGCCAGCAACTAAAAATGCAAAGGCAACGACATAAACGACAAAGACACTTGTAGCTACTGGATTGAACAGAATCACTAGACCTAGTAAAAATGCAAGCAATGCTATCCACATGATATGGCTACCAATAATAGGGAAAATCAATCCCAGACGATTACCTTTAAAGAAAGCTATAATGGCTTCTACAATTAACCAAATTCCTAAAACAGTTGGAATGACAACTGGCAGGGTCACAAAGCCATAGGCAACGAGGTAAAGAGCTAAGAGAAGATTAACAATCCCTTGGAAAAGATAAACTGGTGAGCGAAGCTCTTTTGGTACAGAGAAATAGCCTAAAATAGCTGCTATAGAAGCAACCAGTAAACCAAATGCAATCCACCAGCTGTAAGCAACAAGATTAGCTACTGGGTTTGTAAATAGGAAAAGTGCTAAAAGGACAAAAACAACTCCTGCAAGGAATAGCAGTAAACGATTAGAAAATTTCATTTCAATACCTCCCTGTATAGTATAGTTTGAGGATGAAAGCGTTTTAACTTTTTTGATGGGAGATGTCAAGAAAGGAAATAGATAGTTTGAGAATTTTAGTATGGCTTTTTGTGGAACAAAAAAGGCTGTTTTATTATTTTTTGTAACTATAACAAGGTTAGAAGATTATAAGTGAGAACAACAAAAAAGCCTATCATATAGGCTTTCTACTTAAATTTTGGCTCTATAATTTCTGTAGTGGGTAACACCACCGCAGAGATTATGGAGCTATTTTTGTGTATACAAAAAGTCCCATATGACCTATAATGAAAAGCGACCAAACTCACATTAGAAAGACTCATATGGAACAACTCGATTTTATCACAAAACTTCTTGGAATTGAAGACCAAAATATCAAAATAGACAATCTTTTTGATGCCGGTACTCACAAAGAAATCCTGGCCCACCTTGACTATGATGCCCCTCCATGCCCTGCCTGCAAGGGACAGATGACCAAATACGACTTCCAGAAACCTTCTAAAATCCCTTATCTGGAGACAGCAGGATACAAAACCCTTATCCGACTCAAAAAGCGGCGCTTTCGCTGTAAAAACTGTGGAAAAATGGCCGTCGCTGAAACCTCCCTCGTCCAGAAAAATCACCAGATTGCCGCTGCAGTCAAACAAAAAATCGCTCAATTATTGGTTGAGAAGCAAGCCATGACTGATATTGCCCACAGGCTCTCGTTCTCGACCTCAACCGTCATTCGCAAGCTCAAGGAATTCAAATTTGAAACCAACTGGCAGAGACTGCCAGAAATCATGAGCTGGGATGAGTATGGCTTCAAGAAAGGGAAGATGAGCTTTATCGCTCAGGATTTTAATACCAATGAGGTCCTAGCCATCCTGGACGGCAGAACCCAAGCGGTCATTCGAAATCATTTTCTACGCTATCCTAGACAGGTTCGTATGAGGGTCAAAGTGATGACCATGGACATGTTCAGTCCTTACTATCAGCTGGCCAAGCAGCTTTTCCCGCATGCCCAAATCGTTCTGGATCGTTTCCACATTATCCAGCACCTCAGCCGAGCTATGAACCGTGTCCGCATCCAAATCATGAACCAATTCGACCGAAAATCTCAGGAATACCGAGCCCTCAAACGCTATTGGAAACTCCTCCAGCAGGACAGCCGCAAGCTTAGCCATAAGCGTTTTTACAGACCAGCTTTTCGGGCGCATTTAACCAATCAAGAGATTCTCCATCAGCTGCTCAGCTATTCGGACCAACTTCGACAGCACTATGAGCTTTACCAGCTCCTGCTCTTTCACTTTCAGGAAAAGCAAGCTGATTATTTCTTTGACCTAATTGAGGAGGTTATTTCTGATGTTCACCCGATTTTTCAGACAGTTTTTCGAACTTTTCTGAAGGACAGAGACAAGATTCTCAATGCCTTGGAACTGCCCTACTCCAACGCCAAGCTGGAAGCAACTAACAATCTCATCAAGGTCATTAAGCGAAACGCTTTTGGATTCAGGAACTTTGACAACTTTAAGAAACGCATTCTCATCGCTTTGAACATCAAAAGAGAGAGAACGAATCTCGTCCTCTCTAAAGCTTAGCTGACATCAACCCACTACAGTTGACAAAGAGCCAAATTTTATTATGCCCCCTACAGGGCTCGAACCTGTGACCCATGGATTAAGAGTCCACTGCTCTACCAACTGAGCTAAGGAGGCAACAGAAAAAGCTGTATTGGTGCCGGACCTTCACGATTTGTATTGAACCCGCGCAATTAAGCAGGTGGGCAACTCGCTCTAACTGAAGCTGCTTCCGCGTGAAACGGCCTGCAAGCTGTTAGAAGTCTTTTGTTTCCCTAATAATACAAAAAATAGTCGGTCAACACTTAAGTGTGAAGTCGTACACCACAGCGTTTCTATAATTATGATACCACAATTTTTGAAAAATTCAAGAGAAAAAATTGATTTTTTGCAAACGATACCATGATTTTTTAGTGGTTTTTGAGTTGTTCAATCTTATTTTTAGTCATGCCAAGGGCTCGTTCGTACTTCCCATTTTCGTTCGGAGTGAAATAATCGGCATTTTTAATTTTTTCAGGAAGGTAGTCTTGCTGCACCCAATTACCAGGATAGTTATGTGGATATTTGTAATCTTGCGCATTTCCCAGCTCCTTACTGCCAGCGTAGTGACCATCTCGTAGATGGCGAGGGATAGCGAGATTTCCGTTCTGGCGCAAGTCAGAGAGCGCCTTGTCCATGGCTACGTAGGCCGAGTTGGACTTAGGAGAGAGCGCTAGGTCAATGACAATGTTGGCAATGAGGATGCGAGCTTCTGGGAATCCAATTTTTTGAGCGGCTTCAAGTGCAGTCACCGTATGAATCTGAGCATCGGGGTTTGCCAGACCAATGTCCTCATAAGCGATGACCGTCAGACGTCGTGCAAGACTGGGAAGGTCTCCAGCTTCAATCAAGCGAGCTGCATAATGGAGACTGGCATTGACATCAGACCCGCGAATAGACTTCTGTAAGGCGGACAGAACGTCATAGTGCCCGTCTCCGTCTTTGTCCATAGTAATGTAGCTCTTTTGCAGGCTGTTTTCCATAATATCCAGAGTGATATGGCGAACCCCTTCAGTATCCTCTTTGGTAGAGAGAACTGCTAAATCTAGAGAATTAAAGGCTGAGCGCAGGTCACCGTTGGTGGAAGTGGTAATGAAATCCAGAGCGTCATCATCTAGCTGGACAGGAAAATCAAAACCTCGTTCGGTGTCCGTCAGGGCTGTTTGAATGGCTTGTTTAATATCATCATTTGTCAGAGGTTCCAGCTCGAAAATCTGTACCCGGCTGCGAATAGCGGGAGTGACGGAGAAAAAAGGATTTTCTGTCGTGGCACCAATCATGATGATTAGACCGTTTTCCAAGAGCGGTAGGAGGAAGTCTTGTTTGGTCTTATCCAAGCGGTGAATCTCATCTAACAGTAGCATTAAACCACCAGAGAATTTGGCTTCTTCTGCAATCTCTTGCAGGCGCTTTTTACTATCGACGGTAGCATTAAAGGTCCGAAAAGCAAATTTGGTAGTTCCTGCAATAGCCGAGGCAATTGAAGTCTTGCCAATCCCTGGTGGACCGTAGAGAATCATGGAAGACAGGCGATTGGCTTCCACCATGCGACGAATGATTTTTCCTTCGCCAACCAGATGTTTCTGACCGATGACCTGATTGATATTTTTAGGCCGCATGCGAATCGCTAAATTGTCTGGCATACGTTTTCCTCCTTACTGGTATTCTTTTCAACTGTTCTAATTTATGTTACTATAGTTGTATCTATTTTAACACATTTTAAAGGATTGGAGAGAGGCTGGCTATGGTTAAATATGGATTTTTGGATATATTAGATAAAGAAATGGAGAAAAGCTTTCCATTTGACTATGAAATCAATTGGGACAAGAAAAACCATGCAGTAGAGCTGTCATTTCTCTTAGAAGTGCAAAATGCAAATAGCATAGAACTTTTAGATATAGATGGGGAAAGTAGTGCAGAAGATGTTTTCTTTGAAGAAAGCGTTCTCTTTTATAACCCTGCTAAGTCTCACTTTGAAATAGAGGATTATCTAACAGTTGTCCCTTATGAGCCAAAGAAAGGTTTGTCTCGTGAATTCCTGACCTACTTTGTGGACTTTTTGAAGCAGACGGCCGAAGAAGGGTTAGATGCTCTCATGGACTTTCTAGCAGATCCAGTGGCAGAAGAATTTGAAATTGTCTGGAATAATGAAGCTTTTGAAAAAGGCAGAGCAAGGCTGACGGAGACGGAATTTTATCCATATCCGAGATACTGAAATACAAGCGTGTCTAAGAAGAACACTGATTTTACGGAGGTAGGGAAGAATGAGTGATATGACTGTTTTGTATCAAACGTTTGATTTTTCAGGTTGTAAAATTGCTTTGCTGCATGGCGATACAATTTTAACCATTTTAAGAGACGATATTCCCACTATTCCTTATCCCAATATGTGGGATTTTCCTGGCGGTGGGAGAGAAAAGGGTGAAACGCCTTTTGAGTGTATCAAGCGAGAAGTTTTTGAGGAATTAGGCATTGAACTCAAAAAGGAATCCATTACATGGGTCAAATGTTATCAGGGATTTGTTCATCCTGAGAAAGTTTCTGTTTTCATGGTGGCTTCTATCTGTCAAGAACTGATAGATCAGATTGTCTTTGGTGACGAAGGACAGGGCTACAAATTAGTAAATATAGAAGAATTATTAGCGGATGAAAACGTCATCTCACAGTTGAAAAGTAGATTGGGAGATTATTTGGAGGAAGAGGTATGATTCATATAGAACAAGCAGAAGCTACAGATTTAGAAACCATTATCAATATTCAACGTGCTAGTTTTAAAGCTGTCTACGAAAAATATCATGACCAGTATGACCCGTATCTGGAAGATAGGGAGCGGATTAAGTGGAAGTTGGTGGAACGTCCTAATAGTTTTTACTATTTTGTCAAAGACGAAGAGGAAATTGTTGGCTTTCTTCGCTTGCAGACCAACGATGCGCGAACAGAAGGTTGGCTTGGGACAGCTGCGATTTTACCTCAGTATCAGCGAAAAGGTTATGGTTATGAAGGGATTCACCTGCTTGAGAAAACATTTTCGACGATTACTCAGTGGGATTTATGTACGGTTTTCCAAGATGAGCCTATGGTCAAATTTTATGAAAAATGCGGCTATCATCAAACGCATACTGAACCAGAGCAAGAGGGCATGGATATGGTTTATATGACGAAGAGTATTAAAAGAAAGGAATGACATATGAACACTTGGCAAGAACTAACCATTACGGTCAGCCGTGAGGCGGAAGAAGCAGTCAGCAATATTCTGATTGATTTAGGCAGTCAAGGTGTGGCGATTGATGACAGTGCGGATTATCTGGGGGAAGCTGGTCCTTTTGGGGAGGTGTTGCCTCAGGTAGAGCAGCTGAATACGGTTGGCATTACGGCTTATTATCCAGAAACAGAGAATCTTGAAATGATTCGTCAGGAAGTGAAAGAGCGGTTGGCTCAGCTGAGGGATTTTGGTTTGGAGATTGGAAAAACTCAGCTAACCACTCAGCAGCTGGCGGAGGAAGATTGGGCGGACAATTGGAAAAAATATTTTGAACCGGCTCGAATCACCCATGACTTGACCATCGTGCCGTCCTGGACGGACTACGAGGTGACCACTGGTGAGAAGATTATCAAGCTGGATCCTGGCATGGCCTTTGGTACGGGCACTCATCCGACCACCAAGATGAGTCTCTTTGCTTTGGAGCAGGTCTTGCGGAGCGGAGAAATCGTGCTGGACGTAGGCACTGGCTCTGGCGTTCTCTCTATTGCTAGCTCTCTCTTGGGTGCCAAGGAGATTTTCGCCTATGACTTAGACGATGTGGCTGTCCGTGTTGCTCAGGAAAATATTGCGCTGAATGCTGGGACTGAAAATATTCACGTGGCAGCTGGCGACCTTCTCAAGGACGTTGCTATCGAGGCTGATGTCATTGTAGCCAATATTCTGGCAGATATTCTGGTAAATCTGACGGATGATGCTTACCGTTTGCTTAAGGATGAGGGCTACCTGATTATGAGCGGGATTATCTCTGAGAAATGGAATCTGGTACGGGAGTCAGCAGAAGCTGCTGGATTTTTCCTTGAAACCCACATGATTCAGGGCGAGTGGAATGCCTGTGTTTTTAAGAAAACCAAGGAGATTTCAGGAGTGATAGGAGGTTAGATGCAGCAATATTTTGTGAACGGGCAGGTTGAAAATCCTGTCATTATCAGAGATAAAGATACCCTTAAGCATATGTTTTCTGTGATGCGTTTGGTAGAAGATGATGAAGTGGTGCTGGTTTTTGAAGATGGCATTAAACGTCTAGCAAGAGTTTCGGATAGGGAGCGCCATGTGTTGAATCTGGTAGAAGAATTACCAGACAACGCGGAGCTGCCGATTCATGTGACGGTTGCTTCTGGCTTTCCCAAGGGAGACAAGCTGGAATGGGTGGCTCAGAAAGCGACAGAACTGGGAGCAACTGCTATCTGGGCTTTTCCAGCAGACTGGTCTGTAGCCAAGTGGGACGGTAAGAAATTAGCCAAAAAGGCAGAAAAACTTGAAAAGATTGTTTTGGGAGCAGCCGAGCAGAGCAAACGCAATCGGGTACCAGAAGTCCGACTTTTTGAGAAGAAAATTGACTTTTTAGATTGTTTGAGCCAGTTTGACCGCGTCATTGTAGCTTATGAGGAATCTGCCAAAGAGGGGGAGTCTGCTGCTTTGGTCAAGGCTGTGACAGGACTCAAAATAGGAAGTCGGATTTTATTTGTTTTTGGGCCAGAAGGCGGTCTGTCTCCAGCAGAAATTACTACATTGGAAGAAGCAGGAGCTATACTTGCAGGGCTAGGTCCACGTATCTTGCGGACAGAGACAGCTCCACTTTACGCATTAAGTGCAGTTAGTGTTTTGATAGAATTGATACAGTAGGAAAAAGTAGCTTTAATAGCTCTCATTTCTATTGTTCTTAACTCCTAACTTTGGTATAATATAAGTGAAATATCTAGTTTAGCTAGAAAGGATGGAAGCACGGAAACAAATCTGCTGGCTAGATTGCGAAAACTGCTTTTGCTTGGTAAGGAGAGGAGGTTCATCATGTCTTTATCTACCTTATTTGAGCTGTTTATTGCTATTTTAGGTGTTGTATCAGCTTGCTATCTCATTTATGCTTATGTTGAATTTATCGGAGATATGCTACATGCAGAAAAGCATCACCTCTTCCATCACAACCCGCCTATATAAAGGCGGGCTTTTTCTAAACTTAGAGTAATTACTATTTACTGGGTATGGCTTATATGTAATCGCAGTTTGAAAAAAATCGGCCATTTCTCACAGAAGCTTTGCATTCTTCTGTGTTTCCTTGTTTTCATATTGCCTTAAAAGTGATAAAATGGTAGGAAGAACTGGAGAGAGAACATGCCAAAAGAAGTGAATTTAACAGGCGATCAAGTGGTCGCTCTTACTAGAAAGTATTTATCATCAGAAGATGTCACCTTGGTGCAAAAAGCTCTATTCTATGCGGTAGATCGGCATCGGGGGCAATTTCGCCAATCAGGTGAGCCATATATCATCCATCCGATTCAAGTGGCAGGGATTTTAGCTAAGCTAAAGTTGGATGCGGTCAGTGTCGCTTGCGGTTTTTTACATGATGTTGTAGAAGACACAGCTGCAACTTTGGACGATTTGGAAGGCGAATTTGGACATGAAGTGCGCGTGATTGTTGATGGTGTGACCAAACTTGGTAAAGTCAAGTATATGTCTCACGAGGAACAGTTGGCTGAAAACCACCGCAAAATGCTAATGGCGATGTCCAAGGATATCCGTGTCATTTTGGTAAAACTAGCAGACCGTTTGCACAATATGAGAACACTTAAGCACCTGCGCAAAGACAAACAGGAACGCATCTCACGCGAAACCATGGAAATTTATGCTCCATTAGCTCATCGTTTGGGGATTTCGAGTGTTAAATGGGAATTGGAAGATTTAGCTTTTCGATATTTGAATCCGACAGAGTTTTATAAGATTTCCCACCTGATGAAGGAAAAGCGTCGGGAACGTGAGGAATTAGTGGACGAAGTGGTTCATAAGATTGAAACCTATGCGTCTGAGCGTAATCTTCATGGGGAAATTTACGGTCGTCCAAAACATATTTATTCCATTTATCGGAAAATGCAGGACAAGAAAAAGCGTTTTGATGAAATTTATGACCTGATTGCCATTCGCTGCATTTTAGATACGCAAAGTGATGTGTACGCCATGCTGGGCTATATTCATGAGCTCTGGCGACCAATGCCCGGGCGTTTTAAAGATTATATTGCCAATCGCAAAGCAAACGGTTATCAGTCTATTCACACCACCGTTTATGGGCCTAAAGGTCCGATTGAGTTTCAAATTCGGACGAAAGAGATGCACGAAGTGGCTGAATACGGGGTTGCCGCTCACTGGGCTTATAAAAAAGGCATTAAAGGTCAAGTTGATAGCAAAGAATCTGCGATTGGGATGAACTGGATCAAGGAGATGATGGAACTCCAAGACCAATCAAACGATGCGCAAGATTTTGTGGATTCTGTCAAAGAAAATTATCTGGCTGAGGAAATCTATGTTTTCACACCGGACGGAGCTGTCCGCTCGTTGCCAAAAGACTCTGGACCGATTGATTTTGCTTATGAAATCCATACCAAAGTTGGTGAAAAAGCGGTCGGTGCCAAGGTAAATGGTCGCATGGTGCCACTGACTACGAAGTTAAAAACAGGGGATCAGGTCGAGATTATCACCAGTTCCAATTCCTTTGGACCAAGCCGTGACTGGATAAATGTTGTAAAAACAAGCAAGGCACGCAATAAGATTCGTCAATTTTTCAAAAACCAAGACAAGGAATTGTCCATTTCTAAAGGGCGCGAACTTTTACAGGCCCAATTCCAAGAACATGGCTATGTAGCCAATAAATACATGGACAAAAAGCACATGGAAGAAGTCCTGCAAAAAACGAGCTACAAAACAGAAGAAGCTCTTTTTGCGGCAATTGGTTTTGGTGAGATTGGTGCGATTTCTATTTTTAACCGTTTGACAGAAAAAGAACGCCGTGAGGAAGAACGCGCTAAAGCGAGAGCTGAAGCAGAAGAGCTTGTCAAGGGCGGCGAAGTGAAACGGGAGAATAAAGAAACGCTGAAAGTCAAGCATGAGGGCGGCGTTATTATCCAAGGTGCGTCGGGGCTTTTGATACGGATTGCCAAATGCTGTAATCCAGTTCCTGGTGACGAGATTGTCGGGTACATTACCAAAGGTCGTGGGGTAGCAATTCACCGTAAGGACTGTATGAATCTGCGGGCGCAGGAAAATTATGAGCAGCGTTTGATTGATGTCGAATGGGAAGAAAATACCTCTACGAAAGAATATACAGCACACATTGATATTTATGGTTTGAATCGAGCAGGTCTTTTGAACGATGTGCTACAAGTCTTGTCCAATACAACCAAAAATATTTCTACTGTCAATGCACAGCCAACGAAGGATATGAAATTTGCAAACATCCATGTTTCTTTCGGAATCGCTAATTTATCTATGCTCACGACAGTTGTAGATAAGATTAAGAGCGTGCCAGAAGTTTATTCTGTCAAACGGACAAACGGCTAAGTGAGGACAACAGAGCGGAAATGTTTTGCTGGAATTGCGTTCTTGTAAATTTACTCACAAAATGTAACAGAAATTAGAAAGTTCAAAATGAAAATAGTGATTCAGCGTGTGAAGCGGGCTTCGGTATCGATTGATAGCAAACTTTATAATCAAATTCAGCAAGGACTGCTGTTGTTAGTCGGTGTTGCCCCAGATGATGATCAAGAAGATGTGGCGTATGCAGCGAGAAAAATTGCCAATATGCGGATTTTTTCAGATGATGAAGACAAGATGAACTTGTCCATTAAAGACGTAAAGGGAGAGATTCTTTCTATTTCTCAATTTACCCTTTACGCAGATACCAAAAAAGGGAATCGTCCTGCATTTACTGGTGCAGCGCAACCAGACTTGGCTAGTCAGTTATATGATGATTTTAACGAATTGCTAAGTCAAGATATACCTGTCAAAACAGGTGTTTTCGCAGCTGATATGCAGGTTGAGTTAGTCAATGACGGACCGGTGACGATTGTGTTAGATACGAAGAATCGTTGAGAAAATGATAAATAAAAACGAGTCTGGACAAAACTGTTCCAGACTTGTTTGCTTTCTAGGATAGAACTCAATACGCATTGAGCAGTCTCTAATGTGTTGATGTTATCAGCTTTGACTTCCTTTTATATTTTTTCCACATAAAGCTGTTGAGCGATAACAGAGTTGACTTGCAGCTCTTTTTCATTGACCTTGAGCGCATACAGTTGAGCGTAAGGATCGTATTGCTCCAGTATCAGCGTATCTCCCAGATGTAAATCGTGTTTTTCCAAATATTTTAATAGTTCAAATTCATCGTGAACTCGTGCTAAACGATAGATTCCAGTATTTTCAACTTGATCCAATGTTAGCTGATACTTTTCAACTAGTAATTCACCTTTTGCTGGAATGGTTCCGCCGTGGGGGCAAGTTTCTGGGTAACCTAGCATTTTTTCTAAGCGCTCGACAAATAATTCTGAAACGGTGTGTTCTAAAACTTCCGCTTCCTCGTGGATTTGATCAGTCGTATATCCCAAATCATGTACGAGGAAAGCCTCAATGAGCCGGTGCTTGCGATATAACTCGGAAACAAGATGTAAACCAAGATCTGTCAGTAAATAACCGTTTGTTTTATCTTTTACAATCAATTTTTCGGCTGTCATCTTTTTAATCATTTCTGTGACAGCAGGGGGAGACACCTGCATTTGGGCCGCGATTTCTTTATTTGTAATTTTTTGAGTATGCGTACCGATCTCATAAATACATTTGAGGTAATCTTCTTTGTTTGGGGTCATGTTGTCCTTTTACTCCTTATCTTACTAGTATATCAAAAATAGTTTAAGAATACAGCCGATAACCGCTTATTTCAGAGAAATGAAAGGCTTATTTATTCAAGAAGAATTTTAAGTAAAAAGGAACTGGCAATCAATTCCGGCTCCTTTTTCCATTTCTTATTTGCTAAGACCTTCTGAAATCTTATCTAAGTTCCATTTCATCATGTCATAGTAGCTATCGCCTTTTTCTCCTTTTTCAGCGACTGAGTCAGTGAAAATTTTAGCATAAATTGGAATCTTTGTATCTTTTGAAACAGTCTTCATTGGACGGTCATCAACGCTACTTTCGACAAAGAGTGAAGGGACTTTTGTTTTACGAAGTTTTTCAACTAGTGTTTTGATTTGGTCTGGAGTTCCTTCTTCTTCGGTGTTGATTTCCCAAATGTAAGCAGAAGGCACGCCGTAGGCTTTAGAGAAGTATTTGAAGCAACCTTCGCTGGTAACAATCATTTTCTTTTCAGCAGGAATGTTGTTGAATTTTGCTTTTGCTTCCTTGTCTAATTTTTCTAATTTTGCAGTATAAGCTTTCAGATTCTTTTCATAAGTTTCTTTGTTTTTAGGATCTTTTTCAATCAAACGTTTTGCAATGTTTTTAGCATAAATAATTCCGTTTTCAAGATTGAGCCAAGCGTGTGGGTCTTCTTTTCCTTTTTCGCTTTGACCTTCAAGATAAATGACCTCAACACCGTCACTTACAGCATAGTAATCTTTGTTTTCAGTCTTTTTCGCATTTTTAACTAATTTTGTAAACCAAGCATTTCCGCCGGTTTCCAAATTGATACCATTGTAGAAAGTCAAATCAGCTTTTGATGTTTTTTTCACATCTTCTGGTAATGGTTCATATTCGTGTGGGTCTTTTCCGACTGGAACAATGCTGTGCAGATTGATTTTATCACCAGCGATATTTTTTGTAATATCAGCAATGATCGAGTTGGTAGCAACAACATTCAATTTTGAATTCTTAGTAGATGTTCCTTTCTGACCAGCGCAGGCAAAGAGTCCTACGACAGCCAAAAATAGAACGGCGACAAAACCTAATTTTTTCATATAAGGTTCTCCTTTGATAAATTTAATACTAACTTTATTTTAGCTTGGGTTTGTTTTTAAGTTTGTTAAATCGTTGTTTTGGAGCGATAAAGAAACTAATGGCAAAGATAATGGCGGACGTCAGTACAATGCTTGAGCCAGCCGCAACATTAAAGGTATAGCCAATGAAAAGTCCTAAGACAGATGCAATTGCCCCCAAGCTAGAAGACAAGATAATCATCGTTTTAAGACTGTTAGCGTAAAGATAAGCCGTAGCAGCAGGTGTAATCAGCATAGCAACAATCAAAATTGTTCCCACGCTTTGCATAGCTGTAACTGCAACCAGCGTCAAGAGAATCATTAAGAGATAATGATAAAGATTGACTGGCATCCCCATCGCTTTTGCCAGAAGTGGATCGAAAGATGTAATCAATAATTCTTTGAAGAATAGTCCAATAATAATTAGAACAGCGATTCCGACACCGATTGTAATCCACATATCAATGTCTTGCACAGCTAAGATATTTCCAAAAAGAATATGGAAAAGGTCGGTTGAACTATTAGCAACTCCAATCAAAATGACTCCAAGAGCTAAAAAGGAACTAAAAGTTATTCCAATGGCAGTATCACTTTTGATAATTGAATTTCCTTTAATATAAGTAATAATGACCGAAGCTAAAAGTCCAAAAACAATGGCTCCGATAAAGAAGTTGATTCCTAAAATAAAGGAGAGTGCAACTCCCGGCAAGACCGCATGTGAAATGGCATCGCCCATCAAAGACATGCCTCTTAGGATAATGAAGCAACCAACTGCTCCAGCAACAATCCCGATGACAATGGCTGTAATCAGCGCATTTTGTAGAAAATGGAAATTTTGTAGTCCATCAATAAATTCTGAAAACATATTAAAGACCTCCATTCACAAAAAGCTGAGAGCCATAGGCTTTTTTCAAGTTTTCTTCTGTGAAAGTTGATGAAGTTTCTCCAATGGCAATGAGTTCTTTATTCAAAATTAAAACTTGATCAAAGTAATGTGGGACTTTTCCTAAGTCATGGTGAACAATGAGAATCGTTTTTCCTTGTTCTTTTAGACTGCGTAGCGTTGTCATGATGATTTCTTCACTGATTGAATCAATTCCAACGAATGGTTCATCCAGAAAGATACAGTCAGCTTCTTGTACTAGACAGCGCGCAATCAAGACCCGTTGAAATTGCCCTCCTGACAATTGGCTGATTTGGCGTTCAGCATAATCCTCTAAGCCGACAATGCGTAACGCATTTGTCACTTTGTCCCAGTCTTTGCTTGTTAGTCTGTGGAAGAGTTTCACTTTTGGATACAGTCCAAGAGACACACATTCTTTCACTTTGATAGGGAAGTTGTAGTCAATGTGAACTTTTTGTTCCACATAAGCTACATGGCTAAGTACTTTTGAGAATTCTTTATCATCAAGGTAAGTTTGTCCAACATGATCAATGATACCCAACATTCCTTTTAAAAGGGTTGATTTACCAGCTCCATTGGGACCAATAACTCCCATGATAGTTGGGCCTTGGATTTCCAAAGAAATCTGATTGAGAGCAAGTGTTTCCTGATAAGAAACACTTAAATTTTCGATACGTATCATTTTATACACCCCTACAGTTAATATACATTAAAATAAAAATTAAGTCAAGTTAATTTTTAGAATTTTTAAGAAAAATCAGAAGTGAGGTTTGGCATAAAAATCTCTTTTGATAAAAGTTTGATTATTCAGAACTTTTTTGATAGGATTAAGATAAAACAATGAAAGCGAGAACAAGATGACACGTTTACAAGATGACTTTTTTAATTATGTCAATGGTGAATGGGAAAAAACTGCTGTGATTCCTGAGGACAAGCCTGTGACAGGTGGATTTATGGATTTGGATCAAGATATTGAAAAATTGATGCTAGCAACAACTGATAAATGGTTAGCAGGTCAAGATGTTCCAGAAGATCCAATTTTGCAAAATTTTGTGAAATACCACCGTTTGGTGGCAGATTTTGACGGACGGGAACGAGCAGGAGTTACCCCTGCAATGCCGCTTGTGGAAGAATATAAAGCTTTAAGTTCTTTCAAGGAGTTTGCAGCGAAGATTGCTGAGTATGAAATGGCTGGAAAGCCGAATGCTTTTACTTTTGACGTCGCGCCAGACTTTATGAATGCGCAAATGAATGTTCTCTGGGCTGATGCACCTGGAATCATTTTGCCAGATACAACCTACTATGAAGAAGGAAATAAAAAAGGTAAGGAATTGCTGGCAATCTGGCGGAAAATGCAGGAAGAACTGCTGCCTAAATTTGGCTTTTCGAAAGAAGAAACAAAAGATATTTTAGATAAATATCTGGAATTGGATGCTAAATTAGCCAAGTATGTCCTGTCAAATGAAGAAAGCTCAGAATATGTGAAATTATATCATCCTTATGATTGGGCAGATTTCACGAAGCTAGCTCCAGAGTTGCCACTTAATGCGATTTTTACAGAGATTTTGGGACAAATTCCAGACAAGGTGATTGTTCCGCAAGAGCGCTTCTGGAAAGAGTTTGCGGCGGAATATTATTCAGAAAAGAATTGGGCTGCTATCCATGCAGGATTGAAATTGTTTGCGGCTGGAGCGTGGACTTCTTTACTCACTGAAGAAATTCGTGTCCTTTCAGGGGCCTATGCACGCGCTATCTCAGGTGTCCCAGAACCCCGTCCAAAAGAAAAGGCAGCTTACCAGCTAGCGCAAGGTCCGTATAACCAAGCCCTTGGTCTTTGGTATGCGGGAGAAAAATTCTCACCTGAAGCAAAAGCAGATGTAGAGCACAAAGTTGCTGCTATGATTGATGTTTATAAGTCGCGTCTGGAAACGGCGGATTGGCTCGCTAAGGAAACACGTGACAAAGCGATTGTTAAGCTCAATGTCATCACACCGCATATCGGCTATCCAGAGAAATTGCCAGAAACCTATGAGAAAAAAGTGATTGATGAGAATTTGAGCTTAGTTGAGAATGCTCGAAACTTAGCAAAAATTTCTATTGCGCATACATGGAGCAAGTGGAACAAGGAAGTGGATCGCAGTGAATGGCACATGCCAGCTCATATGGTCAATGCATATTATGACCCACAGCAAAATCAAATTGTGTTCCCAGCAGCTATTCTCCAAGCGCCATTTTATGATTTACATCAATCTTCATCAGCCAACTATGGCGGCATCGGTGCGGTGATTGCTCATGAAATTTCTCATGCCTTTGACTCAAATGGAGCTTCATTTGACGAACACGGAAGTTTGAACAATTGGTGGAAGCCAGAAGATTACGAGGCCTTCCAAGCACGTACTCAAAAGGTGATTGAGCAATTTGACGGACAGGATTCTTACGGTGCTAAAGTCAATGGGAAACTAACTGTTTCAGAAAATATTGCAGACCTTGGTGGTATTGCGGCAGCGCTGGAAGCCGCTAAGAAAGAAGCAGATTTCTCTGCAGAAGAGTTCTTTACGAATTTTGCTCGTATCTGGCGCATGAAAGCTCGTCCAGAATACATGCAAATGCTAGCCAGCGTGGACGTGCATGCTCCCGGAAAACTCCGGACAAATATTCAATTGCCAAACTTTGATGATTTCTTTACGACTTTTGATGTTAAAGAAGGTGATGGCATGTGGCGCAAACCAGAAGAACGCGTGATTATTTGGTAATGGTATCACTTTACTCAAAACCAGTTGGAATGGTCAGCTGGTTTTTTGTATGTTTAGCGTAGAGAGGCTGGCTAATTGATTTGTCTTATGAATAAATTTCACAAGGAAGGAAAGTTTTCATGGACTGCACAAATTAAAAAAACTGAAAATTTAATTTATTTCTCTGCTTGGGAGTGTTATAATGAATAAATATAGGATAGAATGAAGAACGTGAGGAGAAAGTGATGACAGAAGAGCAAGAAAAAATATCACGAGGCAGAAAGAAAGAGCTGATTGCTCGTTTGAAAGAACTGATCCAGCCTAAAATGAAACTGATTTATCTATCGGCTTTTTTAGCTTGGCTTCAATTCATCATGCGGATTTTGAGCTTTGCATTGATAGCAAAAGTTTTGTCGGATTTATATGAGGGAATACCATTGAATTTTTTGTCGGTTCTTTTTTGGCTGTTTTTCTTTTCTTGTTTAGGTTTTGCGCTTTCGCTTCTGGCGAAAAATTTTCAAGGAGTAGCTTCGCAGTTTGCTCGCAACAAACTAAAAGCAGCATTTTTTCAGGCTTTCGTAGATAAAGACGGAGAATTTCAGGATAGTAAGACGGCTGCAGATGTTTTGACGGTAGCGTCACAAGGAATTGACAGTTTGGATACGTATTATTCTTATTATCTCCCCTTAAATCTACGAACGTATTTGAATTGCTTGACAGTGTTGGTGATTGTGTTTTTTCTGTTCCCTACTGGCGGTTTGATTTTTATTCTTTCGCTGCCTTTGATTCCTATGTCTATCATTCTCATGCAGAAGCGTTCGCGCAGGATTATGAATCGTTACTGGGCTTCTTATATGGATGTTGGCGATCTCTTTTTAGATGATCTTCAGGGGCTGAACACTCTTTATTCTTATCAGGCAGATGCAAAATATGAAAAGGAATTTGCAGCGCAAGCAGAGGATTTTCGTGATGCAACTATGGAACTTCTAGGATTTCAGCTGCAGTCAGTTGGCTACATGGATGCAGTCATGTACTTGGGGATTGGCGTGTCAGGATTCGTTGCAGCTTCCATGTTACAAGCAGGGCACTTATCACTGTTTGCTATGATTTACTTTGTTTTCATTGCAACTGAGTTTTTCACGCCGATTCGTGAAGCCGGTTATGGAATGCATTTAGTTATGATGAATACCAAAATGGCCGATCGAATTTTTGGGTTTTTGGATTCGATTGAAAAAGAAGCAAAAGAGGAACAGCAGGAATTGCCTCCTTTTAGTGAATTGACAGTTAGTGGCTTAGATTTTGCTTTTGCGGATAGAAAATTATTTGAAAATCTAAGCTTTAAAATGAAACGTGGACAAATCTTAGCCATTGCAGGAGAAAGCGGCCGTGGGAAAACAACGTTAGCCAAGCTGTTGTTGGGGAAACGACAGGCGGACAGAGGTTCCATTTTCTTAGGAGAAAAAGAAATCAAAAGCCTATCCAAATCAACCATTTATCAGGAAGTCATGTATGTGTCAGCAAATAGTGTTCTTTTAAACGCATCCATTCTTGAAAATTTACAGTTGGCGGTAGATTGGTCGCGGGTTGAATTAGAGGACTGGCTGGCTGAAAAAGGCGTTTTAGCGTTTGTAAGAGATCTTCCTCAAGGTCTCGATACTCTTGTGGGGGAAAACGGCAGTCAATTATCACCGGGGCAACGCCAGCAGATCATTTGTGTGCGAGCTATCTTGGCCAAGCGTTCACTCTATCTGTTTGATGAAGTGACATCCAGTGTAGATAAAGACAATGAAGTGGCTATCTATGATTTGCTAAATTTGGTAGCGCAAGACGCACTTGTCATTGAGATTACTCACAAGATGAAACAAGTCGTTAAAGCAAGTCAAGTTCTCTTTATAGGAAAAGAAAAAACGGTTTTGGGAACACCGGCAGAAGTCTATGAACAGAGTGAAGAATACCGCCAATTGGCAAATACCCAGCAAGAATTGGAGGAATTAACGCATGGAAACTAAAAAACGTTACACAACTCGTGTTATCCTCAGCAGACTTTTTCAGGTGATGAACCATTTGCTCCCTTTTATCGCTCTAGCGGTTTTCTTTGCGGTACTTGGCTTTGTCACAACGGTGACAATTCCAACTCTTGTGATTGTATTAGGTTTTCATGCTTTGAATGGTCAGCAGCCTGCTTGGTGGAGTCTGATTTTACTGATTGGACTAGCCCTGGCTCGGGGCGCCTTTCGTTATGGCGAGCATTATTTCGGGCATTTTGTTGCCTTCCATTCTCTGGCAGATTTACGTAAGCTCATTTTTGCGAAGCTACGCCGTTTGGCACCAGCAAAGTTGGATCGTCAGGACAGCGGCAAATTGCTCAAGATGATTGGTGAAGATATTGAAGCGCTGGAAATCTTTTTTGCACATACGATAGCTCCTATTTGTACAGGGTTCTTGACAGCTCTTTTGATGGGAATGTATTTTGCATATTTCTCGTTTTGGTTTGCTTTAGTGACTTTAATGACTTATGGGATTTTAGCTATTATTTTACCGAGAATGTTTGCTCTCGGTTTACAAGATATTTTGCAGAAGCAAAATCAGGAACGCTCGAATTATGTTTCTTTTTTCTTGGAAAGTCTGAAAGCGATGGGCGATTTGTCTCAATTTGGCAAGAGTCACGAACGATTTGCAGAATTGACGGGCAAAAGTCAGACTGTGAACCAGTTGGAAAGACAGGTTACCCAGAAACAATATCTACAGCAAACGGTAACCTTTTTGGTGGTGGGACTGTCTCTTACAAGCGTTGCTCTTTTGGCATTCTATCAAGTGGGAAATCATCAGTTATCTTGGCAGGAAGCGGTTCTCGTTTTAGTTGCTTTTTCTAGCTCTTTTGCTCCTTTTTTAGAATTAGGACGCCTGCCTTTAGGATTTAAACGTGCTATGAATGCTGGTCGTACTGTTTTTGCTCTCTTAGATGAGGTAGAGCCCGTCCAAACTGGTCAGGAAATAGCTGTCACTTTAGACGATATTCTGATTGAGAATATGGATTTTGCTTACGACAATCGTCAGCAAAAGCTGTTTAATAATTTCTCTGCACATTTTGAAAAAGGGAAGATTATTGGCTTGATTGGTAAGAGTGGTAGTGGTAAATCAACCCTGATGAAGCTCATTATGCGTTGGTATGACAGCAATGCTGGTTCAGTCTTTCTTACTGGTGTAAACTCCAGAGAAGTTAATCGTCAGCATTTGCAGGCTTCCTTTGCTTATGTACCACAGATAGCTCAGCTTTTTCATCAATCTTTGAGAGAAAATCTCTTACTGGGGAGAAACGACATTAGTGATGAAAGTATCTGGAAGTTGGCAGAAAGATGCCGACTAAAAGAGTGCCTAGAAAGATTGCCGAATGGTTTGGATACAATTATTGACGGTGAACGTGACTTTTCAGCTGGAGAAAGACAGCGTTTAGAGCTTATGCGGGCACTCTTGAAAAAGGCGGATTGTTATATCTTTGATGAGCCGACTAGCAATCTTGATTCGCTCAACGAAGCGGCGTTTCTATCTATTGTAAAAGAAGAATGCCAAGGAATGATTTTTATGATTTCACACCGTACGTCAACAGTGGCATTTGCAGGTGAAATCTATGAATTGGACGCATCGCGGTTAAAGCGACTGCAATAAAAAGGGTAGAATAAATGCTAGGCTTCATATTTGAGGATTTTCCATTTAGCTATGGAGTTAAAACTTCTCAATAAAATGAGCTAGAAAACAAATCCAGTTAGTAAAGTATTCTTTTTTGATTATGTTTCCTCTTTCCCTAATTATGCCTTTTAAAATCGCCTAAAAATGGTATAATAATAACATCACAAAATTGGAGTGAATCAATGACTTTTTATAATCACAAATCAATTGAAAAAAAATGGCAACATTATTGGGCTGAAAATCATACCTTCAAGACAGGAACAGATGCTGACAAACCAAACTTTTATGCGCTGGATATGTTTCCTTACCCATCTGGAGCAGGTCTGCACGTAGGACACCCAGAAGGCTACACGGCGACTGATATTCTCAGCCGTTTCAAACGTGCTCAAGGTTACAACGTTCTTCACCCAATGGGCTGGGATGCTTTTGGGCTTCCTGCTGAGCAATACGCGATGGACACAGGAAATGACCCAGCTGAGTTTACGGCAGAAAATATTGCCAATTTCAAACGCCAAATCAATGCACTGGGCTTCTCTTATGACTGGGACCGTGAAGTGAATACAACGGATCCTAACTACTACAAATGGACTCAGTGGATTTTCACAAAATTATACGAAAAAGGCTTGGCATACGAAGCCGAAGTGCCAGTTAACTGGGTTGAAGAACTAGGTACAGCCATCGCCAACGAAGAAGTCCTTCCTGACGGGACATCTGAACGTGGTGGCTACCCAGTTGTCCGCAAACCCATGCGCCAATGGATGCTGAAAATCACAGCTTATGCTGAACGTCTGCTGGAAGATTTAGAAGACCTTGATTGGCCAGAGTCTATCAAGGACATGCAACGTAACTGGATTGGTAAATCAACTGGTGCCAATGTTACCTTTAAAATTAAGGGTACTGACAAAGATTTCACCGTATTTACAACTCGTCCAGATACATTATTTGGTGCGACTTACGCTGTTTTAGCGCCTGAGCACCCACTTGTTGAAGCTATTACAACACCAGAACAAGCGCAAGCAGTTGCTGACTACAAACATCAAGCAAGCCTTAAATCTGACCTTGCTCGTACGGACCTTGCTAAAGAAAAAACAGGTGTTTGGACTGGTAGCTATGCCATTAACCCAGTAAATGGTAAAGCAATGCCAATCTGGATTGCTGATTATGTTCTTGTAAGCTACGGTACTGGTGCTATCATGGCGGTTCCTGCTCACGATACACGTGACTGGGAATTCGCAAAACGATTCGGTTTGGAAATCATTCCAGTTCTTGAAGGCGGAAATGTTGAAGAAGAAGCTTACACAGAAGACGGACTTCATATCAATTCTGGTTTCCTAGACGGTCTTGATAAAGCGCAAGCTATTGACAAAATGGTTGAATGGCTTGAAGCAGAAGGCGTTGGTAACAAGAAAGTGACTTACCGCTTGCGTGACTGGCTCTTCTCACGTCAACGTTATTGGGGTGAACCAATCCCAATCATCCATTGGGAAGACGGCACAACAACAGCTGTTCCAGAAGAGCAATTACCACTTGTATTGCCAGTAACCAAAGATATCAAACCTTCCGGTACAGGGGAATCCCCACTTGCTAACTTGACCGATTGGCTGGAAGTGACCCGTGAAGACGGGGTGAAGGGCCGCCGTGAAACCAATACTATGCCTCAATGGGCTGGTTCCAGCTGGTATTATCTGCGCTATATTGATCCACACAACGATGAAAAATTAGCAGATGAGGAATTGCTCAAGGCTTGGTTACCAGTTGATATTTACATCGGTGGTGCAGAACACGCTGTGCTTCACCTTCTTTACGCTCGTTTCTGGCATAAATTCCTTTATGATTTAGGTATCGTTCCAACCAAGGAACCATTCCAAAAGCTCTTTAACCAAGGGATGATTTTGGGAACAAGCTATCGTGACAGCAGAGGAGCTCTGATTGCCAGTGATAAAGTTGAAAAACGTGATGGCTCCTTCTTTAACATCGAAACCGGTGAAGAGCTGGAGCAAGCTCCGGCGAAGATGTCTAAATCACTTAAAAACGTTGTGAACCCTGATGATGTGGTTGACCGTTATGGTGCGGATACGCTGCGCGTGTACGAAATGTTCATGGGACCGCTTGATGCGTCAATCGCTTGGTCTGAAGAGGGTCTTGAAGGCTCGCGTAAATTCCTCGACCGCGTTTACCGCTTGCTGACTAGCAAGGAAATTGTGGCAGAAAACAGTGGTGCGCTTGATAAAGTCTACAACCAGACAGTCAAAGCTGTAACTGAGCAGATTGAAGAACTCAAGTTCAATACAGCCATTGCCCAGCTCATGGTCTTTGTTAATAGCGCCAACAAGGAAGACCGTCTCTATGTGGAATATGCAAAAGGCTTGATCCAACTCCTAGCTCCATTTGCACCGCACTTGGCAGAAGAACTCTGGCAAGGATTGACACAATCAGGCGAGTCTATTTCATACGTTCTTTGGCCAACCTGGGATGAAGCAAAACTCGTTGAAGACGAGATTGAAATTGTTCTCCAAATCAAGGGCAAAGTTCGTGCGAAACTCGTTGTAGCAAAAGATTCCAGCCGTGAAGAACTTGAAAAACTTGCTCTTGCCAACGAAAAAATCAAGTCAGAAATCGCTGGCAAAGAAATCATCAAGGTGATTGTAGTCCCTAACAAACTTGTTAATATTGTTGTTAAGTAATAGGTTCTGTTAGCCGTAACCCCAACCTTCAATAGCTTCTCAGGCTATTGAAGTCACCTAAATTGGCGAATATTGTTGCGAAATAAAAGAAAAATGAGGATTCTGATAACATTTGGAATCCTTTTTTGCTACCTTAAACTAAAAAAGCTTAAACTTACAAACAAGAAAAATAATAAAAGATGAAAAAAGTTATTGACAAGAAGAGAAGGAGGTGATATACTAAGATAGTTGTCGCTTGAGGGGCGACAAAGACCTTTGAAAACTGAACAAGACGAACCAATGTGCAGGCGACTGTTTAAGAACAGTCCGTCAAACATTAAAAAGAAACAATAAATCTGTCAGTGACAGAAATGAGTGAGAGCTCAAACTTTATATGAGAGTTTGATCCTGGCTCAGGACGAACGCTGGCGGCGTGCCTAATACATGCAAGTAGGACGCACAGTTTATACCGTAGCTTGCTACACCATAGACTGTGAGTTGCGAACGGGTGAGTAACGCGTAGGTAACCTGCCTATTAGAGGGGGATAACTATTGGAAACGATAGCTAATACCGCATAACAGTATGTAACACATGTTAGATGCTTGAAAGATGCAATTGCATCGCTAGTAGATGGACCTGCGTTGTATTAGCTAGTAGGTAGGGTAATGGCCTACCTAGGCGACGATACATAGCCGACCTGAGAGGGTGATCGGCCACACTGGGACTGAGACACGGCCCAGACTCCTACGGGAGGCAGCAGTAGGGAATCTTCGGCAATGGGGGGAACCCTGACCGAGCAACGCCGCGTGAGTGAAGAAGGTTTTCGGATCGTAAAGCTCTGTTGTTAAGGAAGAACGAGTGTGAAAATGGAAAGTTCATACTGTGACGGTACTTAACCAGAAAGGGACGGCTAACTACGTGCCAGCAGCCGCGGTAATACGTAGGTCCCGAGCGTTGTCCGGATTTATTGGGCGTAAAGCGAGCGCAGGCGGTTAGAAAAGTCTGAAGTGAAAGGCAGTGGCTCAACCATTGTAGGCTTTGGAAACTGTTTAACTTGAGTGCAGAAGGGGAGAGTGGAATTCCATGTGTAGCGGTGAAATGCGTAGATATATGGAGGAACACCGGTGGCGAAAGCGGCTCTCTGGTCTGTAACTGACGCTGAGGCTCGAAAGCGTGGGGAGCGAACAGGATTAGATACCCTGGTAGTCCACGCCGTAAACGATGAGTGCTAGGTGTTAGGTCCTTTCCGGGACTTAGTGCCGCAGCTAACGCATTAAGCACTCCGCCTGGGGAGTACGACCGCAAGGTTGAAACTCAAAGGAATTGACGGGGGCCCGCACAAGCGGTGGAGCATGTGGTTTAATTCGAAGCAACGCGAAGAACCTTACCAGGTCTTGACATCCCGATGCTATTTCTAGAGATAGGAAGTTTCTTCGGAACATCGGTGACAGGTGGTGCATGGTTGTCGTCAGCTCGTGTCGTGAGATGTTGGGTTAAGTCCCGCAACGAGCGCAACCCTTATTGTTAGTTGCCATCATTGAGTTGGGCACTCTAGCGAGACTGCCGGTAATAAACCGGAGGAAGGTGGGGATGACGTCAAATCATCATGCCCCTTATGACCTGGGCTACACACGTGCTACAATGGCTGGTACAACGAGTCGCAAGCCGGTGACGGCAAGCTAATCTCTGAAAGCCAGTCTCAGTTCGGATTGTAGGCTGCAACTCGCCTACATGAAGTCGGAATCGCTAGTAATCGCGGATCAGCACGCCGCGGTGAATACGTTCCCGGGCCTTGTACACACCGCCCGTCACACCACGAGAGTTTGTAACACCCGAAGTCGGTGAGGTAACCGTAAGGAGCCAGCCGCCTAAGGTGGGATAGATGATTGGGGTGAAGTCGTAACAAGGTAGCCGTATCGGAAGGTGCGGCTGGATCACCTCCTTTCTAAGGAAAAAACGGAAGCCATTGAGTTTGTCTTGTTTAGTTTTGAGAGGTCTTGTGGGGCCTTAGCTCAGCTGGGAGAGCGCCTGCTTTGCACGCAGGAGGTCAGCGGTTCGATCCCGCTAGGCTCCATTAGGATAGAATCCTACTGAACTTAATAAAGAAGTGAAGTTGCATATGAGACTAACTTCTTAGGAAAAAAGATAAACTTCCTTGTGTTCGACGAACACAGCGTCAGTTTCCTATTTTTCTACAGAAGTTTTCGCAAGCGAACCGTCTCTTAATATCCTAAGATTAGCACATTGAAAATTGAATAACGATATCAAATAGTAACAAGAAAATAAACCGAAAACGCTGTGAATATTAATGAGTATATGACTGAGAGGTCAAAGATAAGGTTAAGTTAGTAAGGGCGCACGGTGGATGCCTTGGCACTAGGAGCCGAAGAAGGACGTGACAAACGACGAAATGCCTTGGGGAGCTGTAAGTAAGCGTAGATCCAGGGATATCCGAATGGGGGAACCCAGCAGGTACTACCTGTTACCCATCTCTGTTAAGGAGATGAGGAGGAAGACGCAGTGAACTGAAACATCTAAGTAGCTGCAGGAAGAGAAAGCAAAAGCGATTGCCTGAGTAGCGGCGAGCGAAAGGGCAAGAGGGCAAACCGAGAAGTTTACTTCTCGGGGTTGTAGGACTGCGATGTGGACTTAAAGATTATAGAAGAAAACCTTGGGAAAGGTTGCCAGAGAGAGTAAGAGCCTCGTATTTTAAATAGTCTTTATACCTAGCAGGATCCTGAGTACGGCGGGACACGAGGAATCCCGTCGGAATCTGGGAGGACCATCTCCCAACCCTAAATACTCCCTAGTGACCGATAGTGAACCAGTACCGTGAGGGAAAGGTGAAAAGCACCCCGGGAGGGGAGTGAAAGAGAACCTGAAACCGTGTGCCTACAACAAGTTCGAGCCCGTTAATGGGTGAGAGCGTGCCTTTTGTAGAATGAACCGGCGAGTTACGTTATGATGCGAGGTTAAGTTGAAGAGACGGAGCCGTAGGGAAACCGAGTCTGAAGAGGGCGCCATAGTATCATGACGTAGACCCGAAACCATGTGACCTACCCATGAGCAGGTTGAAGGTGAGGTAAAACTCACTGGAGGACCGCACCAGGGCACGTTGAAAAGTGCTTGGATGACTTGTGGGTAGCGGAGAAATTCCAAACGAACTTGGAGATAGCTGGTTCTCTCCGAAATAGCTTTAGGGCTAGCGTCGACAGAAAGATTCTTGGAGGTAGAGCACTGTTTGGGTGAGGGGTCCATCCCGGATTACCAATCTCAGATAAACTCCGAATGCCAAAGAATTATGGTCGGCAGTCAGACTGCGAGTGCTAAGATCCGTAGTCGAAAGGGAAACAGCCCAGACCACCAGCTAAGGTCCCAAAATAATTGTTAAGTGGAAAAGGATGTGGGGTTGCACAGACAACTAGGATGTTAGCTTAGAAGCAG